>JAHDCP010000138.1 GCA_020629775.1 Planktomarina sp. | reverse complement strand
TTTTCCAACTTTGCCCACGGCGACACCATGGCCTTTGGGTGCATGTGCACCATCGGCGGCACGCTTTTGTTGCAATCTTGGGGCGTATCCTTTGGCCCCTTACCCACGGCTTTGCTGGCCCTGCCCTTTGCCATTGTGGCGACTGCGGCATTTGTGTTGGGCACAGACCGCATGGTGTACCGCTTTTACCGCGCCCAAAAGGCTGCGCCGGTGATTTTGGTGATTGTGTCGATGGGTGTGATGTTCGTGATGAACGGTGTGATCCGCATTTTGATTGGTCCCAATGATCGAAAGTTCACTGATGGCGAACGGTTCATCGTATCGGTGCGGGAATTCAAAGCCATGACAGGTCTGAAAGAAGGCCTGGCGCTGAAAACGACCCAAGGGATCACTGTGATAACAGCGATCATTGCGGTGATGATTTTGTTCTGGTTCTTGAACAAGACGCGCACGGGCAAGTCTATGCGCGCCTATTCGGACAATGAAGATTTGGCGCTTTTGTCAGGTATCAATCCTGAAAAGGTGGTGATGGTCACATGGATCATTGTGGCGGCCTTGGCCACCATCGCGGGCACACTTTATGGGTTGGACAAATCGTTTAAGCCATTTGTGTTCTTGCAGTTGTTGCTGCCCATCTTTGCAGCCGCCGTTGTGGGGGGCTTGGGCAACCCATTGGGGGCCATTGCAGGTGGATTTGTCATCGCGTTTTCCGAAACGCTGATCACATATCCGCTGAAACGTGTGGTGAAATACCTGGGCCCAGACGGGTGGAGCCCGGACAGTTTGCTGCAACTTTTGTCCACCGACTATAAATTCGCGGTCAGCTTTTCGATCTTGCTGATTGTGCTGCTGTTCAAGCCCACGGGGCTGTTCAAAGGAAAATCGCTATGACCACGTCTTTGCGCTCATTTGGGCTGTTCGGTTTGGTGGCATTGTTGTTCATCGCCGAAGGCACATTGGATTGGGGTTTCTTTTCTGGGTCGTGGAACACGTCTCTGGTGATCCTTAACATGGCACTCATTTCCGGGATCATGGCTTTGGGTGTGAACCTGCAGTGGGGATTTGCGGGGCTGTTTAACATCGGCATCGCGGGCTTTGTGGCTTTGGGCGGCTTAGCTGCTGTTCTGATCTCCATGCCCCCCACTGAAGGGGCCTGGTCTGCGGGCGGTTTCCAGATTGTGATCGGCCTGCTGTTGGGCGCTGCAACAGTGTTTGCAGCCGTTATGGTTTATTCAAAAATGGCCGCTGGGCGTTTGCGCACTTTGTCTTTGTTGGTGATCCTAATCGGCGGGTTTTTCCTGTTCCGCAGTGTGTTTGACGGCGGTGTAGATGCCGTAGAAGCCATTAACCCAGCAGGCACCGGTTACTTGGGCGGGCTGAACTTTGCGCCGGATGGCAATTACAAAGACTGGGGGTTTATGACCCTGATTTCCTGGCCCGTGGGTGGTTTGTTGGCCGCGGGTGCCGCGTGGTTGATCGGAAAAACCGCATTGGGGTTGCGGTCCGATTACTTGGCCATTGCCACATTGGGAATCGGTGAAATCATCATCGCCGTGTTGAAAAACGAAGATTGGTTAAGCCGGGGCGTGAAAAACGTGATCGGGATCCCCCGCCCTCTGCCTTACGAAGTGGATTTGCAGGAAAGCCCTGTTTTTGCAGAACGCACTGCTTCACTGGGCTTGGACGTGGTGGAGGCATCCACTCTGTTTGTAAAAGCCGGGTATTCCCTGTTGTTCGCTGCCGTGTTGATCATCGTGTTGGTGATGGCGCAGTTGGCCCTGGCCAGCCCATGGGGCCGCATGATGCGCGCAATTCGCGACAACGAAACCGCAGCTGAGGCCATGGGCAAGGACGTGACCGCCCGCCACTTGCAAATCTTTGTATTGGGATCGGCCATTTGCGGCATCGCAGGCGCCATGATGATCACGCTGGACAGCCAGTTGACGCCGACTGCGTATCAACCATTGCGGTTCACATTCTTGATCTGGGTAATGGTTATTGTTGGCGGGTCCGGAAATAACTTCGGTGCTGTTTTGGGCGGTTTCCTAATTTATTATCTTTGGGTCCAGGTGGAACCCATGGGGTTTGAATTGATGAAAATCGTGACAGCTGGCATGGCTGACGGCAATTGGTTGAAAGATCACTTGTTCGAATCGGTGGCCCATATGCGGCTTTTGACCATGGGCTTGGTCTTGTTGTTGGTCTTGCGATTTGCACCGCGTGGATTGATCCCCGAAAAATGATCCAAATGACGCGCCGTTCCGGCGCGACTTGATCTATTCCAGCCCCATCCGGGGCTGGGTCCTGCCTGCGGCGCGAGTATTTCTGGACAAAAGAAACGATGGGCTTTCCTTTTGCCGCGAAGCGCAATAGGTGCCGCGCAACACCATAATTTAGAGGCAGGCACATGGACCTTCGCAACATCGCGATTATCGCGCACGTAGACCACGGGAAAACCACCCTGGTGGATGAGCTGTTGAAGCAATCCGGTACTTTCCGCGAAAACCAGGCCACCACCGAACGGGCCATGGACAGCAATGACCTGGAACGCGAACGCGGGATTACCATTCTGGCCAAAGCCACATCAGTGGAATGGAACGGTGTGCGCATTAACATTGTAGACACCCCAGGCCACGCCGATTTTGGCGGTGAAGTGGAACGCATTTTGTCCATGGTGGACGGGGTTGTGTTGTTGGTGGACGCTGCCGAAGGTCCGATGCCGCAGACCAAATTCGTGACATCCAAAGCCCTGGCCCTTGGCTTGAAGCCCATCGTTGTTGTCAACAAGGTGGACAAACCCGATGCCGAACCTGACCGTGCATTGGACGAGTGCTTTGATCTGTTTGCGTCCTTAGATGCCAATGACGAACAATTGGACTTTCCAACGCTTTATGCATCCGGCCGGAACGGTTGGGCCGACAATGAACTGGACGGTCCGCGCAAAGACCTGGAAGCAATGTTCAAGATGATCGTTGATCACGTTGAACCGCCAGAACAGATCAAAGAACAAGACAAACCGTTTTCCATGTTGGCCACAACATTGGGCGCTGACCCGTTTATCGGCCGCATTCTGACCGGCCGCGTGGAAACGGGTATTTTGAAGCCGGGTGATACGGTCAAAGCCCTGTCACGTGATGGCAGCAAGATTGAACAGTTCCGCTGCACCAAAATCCTGGCCTTCCGTGGGTTGCAACAATCCCCCATTGACGAAGCCGTGGCTGGGGACATCGTGTCCATTGCTGGCATGACCAAAGCCACTGTGGCGGACACACTGTGTGCCCCTGAAGTGGACGCCGCAATCCCATCGCTGCCGATTGATCCCCCAACCATTTCTGTGACGTTCGGCATTAATGACAGTCCCCTTGCAGGCCGCGACGGCAAAAAGGTTCAGTCCCGCGTGATCCGCAAACGACTGATGGATGAAGCCGAAACCAACGTTGCCATCAAAGTGACCGACACCCCAGGCGGTGAAGCCTTCGAGGTGGCCGGGCGCGGCGAATTGCAAATGGGCGTGTTGATCGAAAACATGCGCCGCGAAGGCTTTGAATTGTCCATTTCCCGCCCGCGCGTTTTGTTCCAAGACCAAGACGGCCAGCGGATGG
>JAHDCP010000038.1:13140-22205 GCA_020629775.1 Planktomarina sp. | reverse complement strand
GAACGCCATGTTGTCGCCCCAACCTGGCTTACCGCGCAAACAAGCACCGTAAACACCGTTGTCTGGGTCGTGCATCGCAGCGGCAGCGTTCATAACGCGTGCCCAGCTGTCGTTGTCGTTGATCGTAACGCCAGCAGCATCGGCCAGGTCTTTACGATACATCACCATGGAAGATTCGCCGTAGAAAGGTGCAGCGTACAGCGTACCTTCGTGGGACAAACCTGCACGCATTGCTGGCAGGATGTCTTCTACGTCGTAATCAGCGCCAAAGTTCAGCGGCTCGATCCAGCCTGCAGCACCCCAAATTGGAGCTTCCTGCATGCCGATGTTGATGATGTCGTACTGGCCGCCACCGGTTGCAGTGTCAGAAGTTACCTGCTCGCGCAGAACGCCTTCTTCCAAAGATACCCAGTTCAGCTTTACGCCAGTTTCGGCAGTGTAAGCTTCAGCAACTTTCTGCATGTTGATCATGTGACCGTTGTTAACGATCGCAATTGTCAGTTCTTTTGCGTGGCTTTCGGCAACCGCACCGGATGCAAATCCGGCAACAGCCAAAGCAAGCGCAGACACACTCAATTTTTTCATGGTTTCCTCCCAAACGTTTGGCGGATGAGTCCCGCCCAGGTCTCTAGGGGGCAATAAAATATTGCAGCTTTCTAGTATGAATTGGCCTTAGACCAATACTATTTTTGCACATATTTAGCCAAAAACCAAAAAACAGCAGCAATTTAGTATTATTAATTCCAAATTCCGCGAACAGAGATTCTCTAGCTTGCGAAGCGTTCTGCAAGCAGACGGCGTTGAATTTTTCCAGATGGGCCCTTGGGAAGGTCGTCTAAAATATAAACTTTGTCGGGCGCTTTAAACGTACCCAGCGTATCACGACATTGGCTCAACAATAATTCAGCAGACGTTTCAGATGTTGCGCTCAGCTTCACAGCGGCCTCTACGCGTTCTCCGTAAGAAGAACATGGCACCGCAAAAGCAGCAGCTTCAACAACATCTGGGTGCGCATAAAGCGCTTCGTCGATTTCACGAGGCGCAATATTTTCGCCCCCCTTAATAATCAGTTCCTTTAATCGACCGGTAACAAAAACATATCCATCTTCGTCTATTCGGCCCAAATCACCGGTGCGAAGCCACCCATCTTCTGAAAAAGTAGCTTTGGTCGCATCGGCATTTTTGAGATAACCGCGCATCACATTGGGGCCTTTAATCAAAATCTCGCCCTCTGCGCCTGGCGCGACATCATCATTTGCCAGACTTCGAACCGAAACTTGATTCCCAAAGGCCACCCCAGGCGAACCAATTTTTCGGGTTGCTGGCGGTAAAGGATTGGAAAGAATTTGCGCCGCCGTTTCCGTCAATCCCATGGTTTCAATAATCGGGACACCAAACCGATCCTCGAAAGCCGTCTGAACATCTGGTGACAACGGCGCCGAAGCAGATCGTCCAAAGCGCAAGCGCCTCTGGGCCGATTTCGGGACTTCTCCAGAGCCATGCAACAAATGCGAAATGATGGTAGGCACCACCGAAAACCACGTGGCCTGAACTCCATCCACCTGACCCCAGAAACGCGAGGCGGAAAATTTTGATGCCATGCCCAATGCACCACCCGAAACCAAGGTGCCCATGACTGTCACGCATAAACCGTTGATGTGATAGATCGGCAAAACGCAAAACCCGTGATCGGCCGGTGTCAATTTATGAGCAACAGCAGTGGTCCACCCCCCAGCCAGCAAGCTTTCGTGGCTATGAACCACGCCTTTGGGCGTTCCAGTGGTTCCCGAAGTATACATCAACAAGGCATCATCTTTTGGCGTCAGATCGTACAATTCAGCGCTTGCGGTTTCATCGGTGGTTACAATCTGCATGCCGCCAGGTGCGGCTAAAGAAAACAATTCTTGTGCACTTGGGTCCACAAAAGCAAAGCGGGCTTCGGAATGTTCCAAAGCATAGGACACAGCGGCTTGCCCCGCGACAAGATTTATCATCGTGGCGCGAAATCCACCGCACAAACAAGCATAAAGCGCGACGACAGCTGTTGGGCCGTTGGGCGACATGATTGCAACGCTCTCACCCTTGGAAACGCCAAGGTTCGTAAGATGCGCAGCGACACCGTAGGCGCGTGCCCGTAATTCCCGCCAGGTGAGTTGCTCCTCAAGTTCCGGGAAGATGAACGCAACAGTTTCTTCCTTTGCACGTTCATCAACCCAATCACGAACTGTGCCTTGGGGTGGCGCGTCTGGTGCGATCTTCATTCTCCAACCTGCGAAAAGTAGTCAGCAAAAATGTCCGCAACTGCGGGTTCATTTGGCGGGATTTCGCGGATGATCTTGGTGGTTTGCATAAATTGCCGCCAATTCAGGTTTTCCGCAAAGGAGTTCCCCCCCCAAGATCCGCATCCCATCGAAAGAGAAAACGGCATGCCATTATTGAAAGCCCCCCCCACCGCGATGCAATGGGCCTGGTTCACAATCACACGGCTGGTGGGCACAGCCATTCCCAAGGTCATGGCTCTGTCTTGGTTTGTCGTATGAATGCCAACCGAATGACCAGCACCTTGGTGTTTCAAAATGCGATTTGCCAAAGTACAGGCCGCATCAAAATCAGAAGCCCGATACAGCGCAAGCACACGAGACAATTTCTCACCCGACAACGGATGATCCGGGCCAACGCCGCTGGTTTCAACAGCTAAGAAATCGGTTCCTTTGGGAACCTCGTCAGTCATTCCCAGTGCTTCCAACATGGGTTCTGCATCTTGTGCGATGGCGGAGCGGTTAAGATGCCCATCGGGCCAAAGTGCTTTCACAATTTTGGATTCATCCGCGACGGTTGCACCGCCCGCTTCTGAAAGGGCAGCCGTGAAAGCGTCATAGACTGCATCGACCACAATCACCGCATTTTCGGATGAACAACTGGTGGCATTATCAAAACACTTTGAAAGCGCGATTTTTTTAGCTGCATCTGCAAGGTCAGCCGTTTCATCAACAATGACAGTTGCATTCCCGGCACCAACGGCCAGCGCCGGCGTCCCTGAAGAATACGCGCGTTTCACATTGTTTTGCGAACCAGTCACGACAATCACGTCAGACAATTCCAGCAATCGCTGTGTCTTTTCTTTTGTACCAGGGGCCGGCACCATTTGAACAAGATCGCGATCAATGCCTGCTCGATCAAATTGTTCGTGCACATAGCTTAGCAGCAGCTCGCACGTTGGCACGCCCTTAGGCGATGGGCTGAGGATAATAGCATTCCCGCACTTCAATGCGTTGATAATGTTATTGGCCGGTGTTGCGCCGGGGTTTGTGGATGGCACCACAGCACCAATCACACCCACCGGGCGGGCAATTTCTGTCAAACCAAGGGCCGGGTCTTCGGAAACAACACCAAACGTCTTTGCAGTTTCCAAATCACGCATCAACCCTAAGGTCTTTCTATGGTTTTTTGTAATTTTGTCCGGCACGTTCCCAAGACCAGTGGTCTGTACCGCCAGCTCCGCCAGGGAACGATTGCGCCCAGGTTCCATGATGGCCCAGGCCGCAGCTTTGGCAGCACGATCATAAAGCGCCTGGCTTCCATTTGCTTCAAAGGAAGTTTGGGCACGGCGTGCTTTTTCAACAAGCTGTTCAATCTCGTTCATCGGAGTCTCATAAATTTGAAGATGGATGGGTCCCCTGCCCCAAATGTATGGGACAGGGTAAAAAGGTATAACTTAAAGACCTTCTAGAAGCGTTGTCAGTGTTTCCTGACGTTTGGCCCACATGGCCTGAACTTCTTCGCGGTTCATGATGTGCATTGGCGAACCGCCCGCTTTCATCTTGCCCGCTACGCGGCCATTTTTGAACATTTCTGGAACAGTCATGGCCAACTTATCGATCACTGCCTGTGGCGTGCCTTTTGGCACCATCACACCGCGGAAGTTCACCGAAGCGTTGTCGATATCAAAGCCTTGCTCTTTCATGGTTGGCACGTCTGGCAAGAATTCGTTCCGTTCCAGATCGAACACACCCAAGATTTTGACAGTACCAGCTTGTTGTGCCCGGAACGCATCAGACAGATTGTTTACACCGCCCATAACTTCACTTGCGATCACGGCTTTCATTGCACCGGCACCGCCCTTTTTGTTGGGAATATAAGCCAGTTTCACACCGGCCTCTTTTTCCAACTGCAAGGCAGCAATGTGGTGGCCAACGAACAAGCCAGCGCCAGAGAACGTCAGTTTACCAGGGTTTTCCGTGGCAAACGCAACGACATCAGCCATGGAATTGAATTCACTGTCAGCCGCCACAACGAAAACAGCTGGATCGGCACCCCAGTTCGCAATGGGTTCAAAGCTGTCTGTAGAATAATCAACGCCACCTTTGATGGACTGTGCGATAAAGTGAGGGACGTTATATGCACCCAAGGTATAACCGTCTGCATCGGCCTGGCCAGCAAGCCAGTTCCACCCAACACGCCCACCAGCGCCAGGCTTGTTGATGATTGCGATTGGCATGCCCAGCGCATCTTCGTTGCCTGCGGTCATGGTTACGATCCGAGCCTGGAAGTCAGTCGCCCCCCCAGCACCATAGCTTACCATCATCATGATGGGGCGATCTGGGTAATTGGCATGGCCGTCCGCCTGTGCAGTTCCAGTCATAGCGGCAATTGCAAAGGCCGCGCTTGCGAGTAATTTCTTCATTGGTTCCTCCCTAGAAATTATTCAGTTTGCTGATGCGATGATCACCGGAACAAAACCTCACGCGGTGTGAAGACGCCCAAAAGCATCGCGAACAGAAGATACATCACCGCCATAAACCCAGCCGTAATGAGAATACGTTTGCCCCAACTGCGCACGTCACGGTGCGGTGCAGGGTCGTAGTAAGAAATCAGAACAAACACGGCCAACGTAGTGGCAGTGTAAAAACCAAGGGCTTTGCCTGCCCAAAAAACATAGATCGCCGCAACGGCCACACCTGGCAAAATGTTCGACCAGGTCGCCGCTGATATGGCCTGCTGAACCTTGGCATCAGGCATAAGGCTGCGCACAAAAGTCCAAGCTGCCAACACCACAAAAACGGTTGCCACAAGGCGGGGGAAAACAAATGCCTCTGCCGGGGTCTGAGTGTAGCTGACATAAGCCACCCACATTCCTATGGCGCAAATAATCCCAGCCGGGATGGCATGCTCAAACCGCTTCATACTTTTGCCTCGTGTCGCTTCATGCGAAGTTCCAACCAAACGGAATAGCCGATGGACGCCACAACGATGGCGATCAGCACCAAGTTTAATCCGCCGGTGAAGAAGTATTGGAAAATTCCATTTTGCGCGTTGGCAATCATTGCGCCTTCGACAAAACTGCCTTCCGCGATTGGACCCAATATCAAACCCAAAACCAAAGGTGCTGCAGAGTATCCATATCGCTCCAAGAAATACATGGCGACGCCCAGAACAAACATCACGTAAACGTCGTTCATTGAATTCTGCACCGAGTATGAACCGAAAACAGCCAAAGCCAAAACCACCGCCGCCATGGCGTAGGGTGGCACCCGTGCAATCCGCGCTGCATATCCTGCGATCAACAAGCCGAAGATACACATCAAAAACTGGCCAATTAGCATCGAATTGATGAACGGCCAAACCACATTGGAGTGATACAAAAAGATGTTTGGCCCCGGGAAAATGCCATGAATGATTAGTCCGCCCAAAAGAACTGCGGCTGTTGGCGAACCCGGGATAGACAGCGTCAAAAGTGGGACCAATGAAGGACCAACCATTGCGTTATTTGCGCTTTCCGCAGCGATAATGCCCTCTGGGTGCCCTGAACCGAATTTAGCACGGTCTTTTGAAAAATTCCTTGTTTGATCATAGGCCACCAAGCCTGCGATCTGTCCCCCAACGCCAGGGATCAATCCAATGATGGACCCCACAGCCGTTCCGATAGTTAGTGCAAGCCGGCTTTGGCCCAATTCGCGAATGGCTTCTTTGATGGGATGCGGGCGCACATCGATAACGTCCATACTGGTGGTGGACCGCCCTTTTGCAAACATGGAAATAACTTGTGGAATGGCAAACAAACCGATCAACGCCGCGATAATATTGATCCCACCACCCAGCGACGAATGAAAAATGAACCGTTGGGTTCCCAGAATGTCATCAAACCCGATCGTTGAAAGCCACAAACCGATACATCCCGCCAAAAGCCCCTTAATAACAGAGCCCCCGCCAAGCGTTCCGATAATTGTCACCCCCAAAATGGCGATCCAGAAGCTTTCCGATGGCCCGAATTTTAATGCCCATGACGCCAAGACAGGCGTCAGAAAAATCAGCAATAGCACACCGAAAACGCCGCCAAAAAGGGACGCGAGGAAGGACAACTGAAGCGCACGTTTGCCTTGGCCTGCTTTAGCCATGGTGTGGCCATCAAGCGTTGTCGCGATATTTGCCGGCGCTCCTGGGATTTTCAAAAGAATTGCCGAAACAGCGCCACCAGCAACTGTCGATGTATAAGCAGATCCCAATAGGATTAAGCCTTGGACAGGTTGAAGATGAAAGGTGAACGGAATCAACAGGGCAACCGCCATTGTCGGGCTAAGTCCAGGGGTCGCCCCCAAGATCAGTCCACCAATGGTTCCGCCCAAAAGCAGCAAAAACGCAACGGGTTCAAAGACCGGTCCGAACCATGCCAAAAATTCCATTTGCTAAAACACCCCATCAGCAAATCACTTCGATTTGACTTCCTACGCTAGCCAATGAAAATAGTTATGCAAATGTTTTCATAAATCTCTGAAAAGCACACCCTAAATGACTGATAAAAATCATAAATCCACGGATATTGTGGCTGTTGCAAAAGCAGCCAAGGTTTCAATTTCTACGGTCTCTCGAACATTTAATCACCCAAACCTGGTAAAGCCTGCGACTCGAAAACGGATCGAAGCAACGGTGAAGCGCTTGGGCTACATCCGCAATCGGGCCGCACAAACAATTCACGGCATTCGAAGTGGCACCATTGGTCTTATTGTTCCCACGATTGACCACATGATTTTCGCTGAACTGGTTCAAAGTTTTTCTGATCAAATTGATGACGCGGGATTTACTCTGCTACTGGCGTCACATGGGTACGATCTGAACCGGGAATATGAATTGACACGTAAGATGTTGGAACACCGTGTTGATGGATTGGCCCTTATTGGTCTGGACCATGCCGAAGAAACCTTTTTGCTTTTGGAACAACAAACTACACCCACGGCCTTATTGTGGAACTATGCGCCCGATTGCCGATTGCCATGTATTGGCACAGACAACAGCTTGGCAGGAAAGCTTGTGGCAGAACATGTGCTTAAAAAGGGCCATCAGGATGTAGCACTGGTTATCCCACCGACAAACCGCAACGATCGTGCAGCCCAAAGGGTTGCGGGCATTCATGCGGCATTAACAGATGCGGGCATTGTAATCCCAAAGAAACGAACGATAGAAACGCCTTACAGTGTTGCAGATGCGAAGGCCGCATCTGCGGTTCTGTTCGAAAAGCACCCGCCGCAAGCTGTCATATGCGGCAATGACGTGCTGGCCACAGGAGTTCTTCTGGCAGCGCAAAAGGCTGGCCTATCCGTACCACGTGATTTGGTTGTCGCAGGAATTGGTGATTTCAAAGGAAGTAAAGACCTGGAGCCAGCGTTAACCACAGTTCGCATTCCCGCACGAAAAATCGGCAAAACCGCGGCAGTGAACTTGACGCAAGCGATAACTGGCGAAAATCTCAAAATCGAAAGCATTCACATTTTGCCAGAACTGTTTGTACGGGCATCTTGCCCCACTTAATCTTTCGTACGCTTACGGTCCTTAGCCGCGGCATTCTTCTTGCCCTTGGCTTCTAAAGCCCGCGCGCGGTTCTTTTTACTGGACGGCTTGCCCTTAGGCGGCGTTGGCCCTTTGGGTTTTCCCCCAGCAAGTTTTGCCCGCCGCAGAGGGGCGTCCCCACCCGCCGATTTTTGAGCCGGTTCAGTGGCACTATGACGCGCATCCTTTTTGGACTTTATCTTTGGCTTTTTTACCTCACCAGTGGGCTTCCCTTTTGGTTGTTCAAATCCACCTTTGCGCTTTGAGTCAGGTTTTGTTTTACGCGGCTTGGTCTTTTCAGTTGAAATGTCAGCGGGGTCCCACTTGCCAGCCTTTGAAGCCGGTTTGTCGCGATCATTCCGACGTGGCTTGCCCATTGGTTTAGCAAACGCAGAATCTTTGCGTTCCAGCACGGGTGCCTCATCCAACTGGCGCAATTTGGCGGTTTTTTCCAAAACCATTTCCGGACCGACCGCCGTCAAAAAAGCGGGTACGCTGGCTTGTCGTATTTGAACGTATGACTCTGTTTTTTGAATTCGGATCGCGCCGATATCATCTTTTGTAAGATCAGCCGCCTTGCATATCATTGGCAACAAACGACGTGGCTCGGCGTTGGCATCACGACCACCAGAAATTGCAAACCAGACACTTGGTCCAAACTCTTGGCGCGGTGCTGGTTTTACGTTGACGTCAGACAATTCTTCTGGGGCTGACCGTATAGAACGATAAAGCCTCAAATATGCGGCCGCCAATTGTTCGGCTGAAAACCCGTTCGTTAGCTTCTCGACAGTGGCCTTTTCCCCCTCCCCAACAGCCAAATTCCAATCAGAGTCAGCGAACATTCGATCTTCTTCACGTGCCTTGACCGCATCCGCCGATGGCGCATCTGACCAATCCACCTTTAGTTTTGCCATCCCCACAATGCGTTGGGCTTTCTTACGGGATTTTGGGGTGACCACCAGGGCGCTGACACCCTTGCGCCCAGCCCGACCTGTCCGCCCTGATCTGTGCAAAAGTGTTTCATGGTTCGAAGGCAATTCCGCATGAACCACCAAATCAAGTTTTGGCAGGTCAATCCCCCGCGCGGCAACATCTGTTGCAACACAAACTTGGGCACGGCCATCGCGCATGGCTTGCAAAGCATGCGTGCGTTCCGCTTGGGACAATTCGCCGGACAGCGCAACAACCTGAAATCCACGATTGGACAAGCGGCTGGTCAAACGATTCACCATGGCGCGGGTATT
>JAHDCP010000038.1:0-13040 GCA_020629775.1 Planktomarina sp. | reverse complement strand
CGAAAACCCAGATCCAGCATTTCGTCCGCTTCATCCAACACCACCGCGCGCAAAGTGCTGAGATCGATTGACTGGCGCATAATGTGATCGCGCAGACGACCTGGCGTTGCCACAACGATATGGGCACCGCGCGCCAATGCACGGCGTTCATCACGCATATCCATGCCGCCGACACAGGAAGCCAAAACAGCACCAGCTTTTGCGAACAACCAACTCAGCTCACGTTTTACCTGTAGTGCCAATTCCCGCGTTGGGGCAATCACCAATGCCAAAGGCGTGCCTGCAGCCTCAAAGCTTTCAGCGTCTTGAAGAATTGTCGGCGCGATCGACAACCCGAACCCCAGTGTTTTGCCTGATCCAGTTTGCGCAGAAACCAGCAAATCCCGACCATCCAACTCCGGGTCCAAAACCGCCTGTTGCACGGGTGTCAGGTCTGTATAGCCACGATCATCAAGGGCGGCGCGAAGGGCATGTTTCACGAAAATATCTTTTCTTTGGGCTGCATCCAAAACGAAGCGACCCGAAGGGCGTTCGCATTGGCTGTCGTTTCAGGGCGATAGAAGACGCCCCTAGATCATGTCTTGCAGAATGTATAGACGATTTGCCAGATTGTGTGGCTCAGCAAGGTGGCAAAGACGTTCGCTCAATCGACTAGAGCCCGTTCATCGCCTGGCTAAGGTCGGCTATCAAATCTTGGGGCGGTTCCAAACCAACATTCAAGCGAACAATCCGCCCACCAAAGTCACGACCTGGCCTTTCCAGATCAGGATAAATCACTGCCAAGCTGTGTACGCCGCCCCAGCTGAGGCCGATCTTGAACACCGCAAGCGCATTTACAAAATCCACCACCTGCTGCGGCGCGACCTGATCTTTAAACGTGAAGGAAAATACGCTGGCTGATCCAGTAAAATCACGCTTCCAAACACTGTGACCGGGACACGACGGCAAGGCTGGGTGATACACGTCTTCCACAGCGGGGTGGTCCGCAAGCCAACCCGCAACTTCCAAGCCTGTTCGTTCAAGCACGTCCAATCGCACAGCAAGGGTTTGCAAACCGCGCAAAGCAAGGCTGCAATCGTCGGGCGATACAGCCAGCCCCAACTGCTGGTAAACTGGGCCTAATTTTTCAAATGCGCCTTCATTACCCGCGGAAACTGATCCCAGCAATAAATCGCTATGGCCACCGACATATTTGGTCAGCGCTTGCATGCTGACGTCCACCCCGTGGGCAAAGGCATCAAACATAACACCGGCAGAATATGTGTTGTCCAACGCAACCGCCACTCCGTGGGCATGGGCCGCGTCGACAATTGCCGGAACATCTTGAATTTCCATCGTGACGGATCCAGGGCTTTCGCACCAAATCAAAGTGGTGTTTTCGCGGAAAAGATCTGCAACACCCGCCCCGATCAGCGGGTCATAAGCTTCCACCTCAATATTCAATCCGCGCAACAACCCTTCTGCCATTGCCTTGTTGGGACCATAGGCAGAGTGCGGCACCAAAGCGTGGCTGCCAGCCTGGCAATACGCAAAGTAAATCAAGGCAATGGCGGCCTGCCCCCCAGGAACGATCAAAGTTTGAAATGCGTTTTCAATTTGCGCGATCCGTGCAGCAAGTTCCAATGCAGTTGGGGTGCCATACAGCCCGTAGGAATATCCATTTTCAGCTTGGCGCCAATCATCTGTGACAACGGATTGACTATCAAACACCACGGTGGAACCGCGAAATACGGGCGTAGCCAAGGACTGATAATCCTGCCGCGCCAGTGGGGCCGGTTTAAGCAATTTTGTGCGCCAATCCATCAGCTTTCCTTTGCAGTCGTCGATTGCATCTTCTGAATCGCGTGCACGTAAATCCGCACCGCGTCTTCAATTTGCGAAATGGAAACATATTCGTTCAATGAATGGCACTGTGCCAAACGGCCTGGCCCGCAAATCACCGTGGGGCACTTGTAATTGGGTCCGTCGGTGGAGCCCGGAAAGGTCTCAACGGTAGCGTCAGATATCACGGCTTTGCAAGCAGAGGTCATGGCCATCATCACCGCCGTATCAGTTTTGGTATCCAACGGCGGCAAATCCAAAAATGGCGTGCCTATTTCGATGTTCAGTTCAGGCTCCTTCGCCAATGCAGCATCCAAGACACCTTCCAATTCGGTAATGACCGAAGCCGTTGTTTCACCAGGTATGGTTCTGCGATCGACATCAATTTCACAAAAATCCGGGACGGAACACGCGTTATCCCCCCCGCGAATGACTCCAACGCTGAAAGAAGGCGCGCCGCACATAGGATCAGGCTGCCGCTTAGACAAAGACTGCGCATAAATTTGCAATTCGTTAAGCACAGTCCCCATGTGATACACTGCGTTCCGCCCATTTTGAGGCATGCTTGAATGGGCTGCCAAACCATTGGCGCGCAGGGTCGCTAAAAATTGACCTTTGTGAACGGGGCATATTTTGAGTTCGGTCGGTTCAGCAACGATGGCGTAATCAATTTTCGGGCCCTGAAGCCCAAAATGACGAGATCCCGCCATGGCATGTTCTTCGTCAACGACCCCAGCGATGATCAAATCCCCAGCCAATGGCATTTTCAGCTTTGCGAGTTGGCGCACCACTTCAAGATAAGCCGCCAGCCCAGCTTTCATGTCGCATGAACCGCGGCCATAAATATTGCCGTCCTTCACCGTCGGTTCGAAGGGGGATTGGTATCCATCCACACCAACTGTGTCCAAATGCCCGGCCAAAAGAACTGTAGGGCCTTCGCCAGCGCCTTTCAAAGTGCCCCAAACATTGCGCCGCCCTGGCCCCACTTCATGGGCCCCGATCTCCAGACCCAACGCGCGCAATTGCGTTTCGAACAAATCGGCCATGGCCCCTTCTGCGGCTGGGCCCCCAAAGGTGTTCACGCTGGGGCAGCGGATCATATCTGACAAATCGGCAATAAGTTGATCGGTATTGATGGCCATTGGTTTCACAGATTGGCCTTGCCAGTTTGCATATGCTGGTCCCTTATCGGCAGCTGAAACAACCGCCCAAAACCGTCAACACAGTCATCGACGCAAGCCAACCTTAGTAGATGCCAGGCCAAGGCGTGGTTGCTGGCCGTGACGGGTTTGCCGAGTTTCGCTTCAGCCTGTTCGATAATGCCGGATGCGCGCAAACTGGTGCACGACACGAAAACACCGTCAACATCAGCGGAACTGCCAATACGTACAACAGCATCCAATATCGACTGCGCGCTTATCTGTCCAACAACAATGTCATTCATCTCAAAGAAGGACCCTACGGAGACAACAGTTATGCCTGCTTCTTCAAATTTGTCCTGCATCGCTTGGGTTACATCCGGTGTGTAAGGCGTGATAAGCGCAAGCCGTTTCACCCCCAAAACCCCCAGAGCGGCTTTAGCGGCGATCAAAGGGTCAGAAACTGGAACACCAGGATGATAATGATCTAAAAGCTCTGACACACGATCTGAGCCGATTATCGTGGCGCCCGATGTGCATCCGTACCCCAAAGATGCCAGCCCCAAGTATCGGGGCAAAAGGCCAGCCGCTTTGGGAAGCTCTGCTTCCATTTTCGACAGCGTTTCTGGCGTTACATCCGTGTCGTTTGCTAAGCGGGCATGGTAAAATGACACGCCCGCAAAATCCAAAAGCGCGCGCATTTCCCATTCTAGCGTTTGATCCGATTCCAGAACCAACAATCCAATACGCGCACGGGACCCGGCGCCGCCGTCTGTCTCAAACGGCAACCGTTCCAGCACCACGGTATTGCGGTTTCCATCAGCCATCATGCCCCCTTTTCAGCACCCTAGCCGTTATTAAGCTGTTCTTGCGCGGCAAAAACGACCTGTATTTTGGAATTTTGGGCAATGCGTACCTTGCCCGGTATTATTCCTTGGGATTGCAACACAGACAGAATTTCAGCGTGATTTTCCCGATCAAAACTCATAGGCATAAACCAACGACTTGAAGGGGTCTATTTGATGAAACGCAACGCATTTCCACCGAATTTCGTCTTTGGCACCGCCACGTCGTCTTATCAAATCGAAGGCACGCAATTGGGTAACTGCGGCCCCAATCATTGGGACAGTTTTGCGGCATCCGGGGGCACAGCCAATCGTGAGGACGGTGCCATCGCTTGTGCCCATTATAATCTTTGGGAAGCAGATTTGGATTTGATTGCCCAAGGTGGTTTTGACGCCTACAGATTTTCAACCGCTTGGGGCCGTGTGCAGCCAGAAGGCACAGGCCGCATTCAAGAAAGCGGGTTGGCGTTTTATGATACGCTGGTGGACGGGTTGTTGGAACGCGAGATCGAACCGCATTTGACATTGTATCACTGGGATTTGCCCCAAGCATTGGCCGATAAGGGTGGATGGACGAACCAAGACACAGCCAAACATTTTGGTGATTTCGCGGGCATCATTGCGGACCGACTGGGGGATCGATTGAAATCAATCGCCACCATCAATGAACCTTGGTGTGTCGCTTGGCTGTCGCATTTTTTGGGCCGTCACGCACCGGGCCTGACGGATCTGCCGTCGGCGGCGAAAGCCATGCATAATATCTTGCTGGCACACGGATTGGGGATGAACGCCTTGCGCGATCAATTGGGGTCAGATCATCCCTGCCAACAAGGCATTGTTTTGAATATGGAAGTCTCTGTCCCCGCCAGCGATGATCCCAAGGACATCAAGGCAGCGGCGATGCAAGATGGCATATACAATCGCTGGTTCGCTGACGCAATTTTCAAAGGGCAGTATCCTCAAGACATATTGGCCTATCTTGAACCCCACATGCCAAGCGGTTGGTCAAACGATATGTCGATGATTTCTCAGAAAATAGACTGGTTAGGTTTGAACTATTACACCCGCAGCATCATCAAAGACGATGGCACGAATAAGTTCCCTTATGGCGAAGCGATTGTCCCAGATTATGATCCAGGTTCAGCCGATCGAACGTCGCTTAATTGGAAGATTTATCCCGCAGGCCTGTCCTATTTCTTGCACCGAATTCACGAAGAGTATGAAGCTGATGTGCCGATTGTCGTCAGTGAAAACGGGATGGCATCCTTTGATGTGGTCGATGATGACCAGGTCGCAGACAAACAGCGCGTAGGGTTTTTCGAAGACCATTTGAACGAAGTGGCAAAAGCAGCTGCAAATGGCGTGCCAGTGCAGGGCTATTTCGCTTGGTCTTTGCTGGATAACTTCGAATGGGCCTTTGGGTATGACCAAAGGTTCGGCATCGTCCATGTTGATTTCGAAACACAGCAACGCACACCCAAAGCGTCCTGGTATTGGTGGAAGAGTTTTTTGGGGGGACCTAAAACAAGTGCGCTTTAGAGGCCTCAAAGCTGAAACGCATTTCATCGCCCAACTCTGAATCAACCATTTCAGGGGTCGCAAACCGGAAGGGCGTGTTCGCGTCTGTCAATAACTCCACCACAGTTTCGGTGCCCAAACGTTCGATCAAGGTGATTTTACCTGCCAGCGTTCCTTTCGGATCCTGCGCCAAATGTTGTGGCCTGATCCCTAAGCGTGCAGCGGCTCCTTTGTCCTTTTCTGAAGATACCAAACGCACGCCCTTAGATACGATTCCTTCGCCAGAAAAGGCCGCGTTCCCGCCGGAAACGCCGGTAAGCGCACCTTCAAAGAAGTTCATTTTCGGAGAGCCTAAGAACCCAGCCACAAATTCGTTTTGCGGTTTGTTGAACAACTCCATTGGTGAACCAACCTGCATCACCTCACCGTCTTTCAGCACAACGATTTTGTCTGCCAATGTCATGGCTTCCACTTGGTCATGAGTTACGTAAATCGTTGTGGCGTCCAGTTGTTTGTGCAACTTGGCAATCTCCACACGGGTTTCATGGCGCAAGGCTGCGTCCAAATTGGACAACGGTTCATCAAACAAAAATACGTCAGGATTTCGAACGATGGCGCGACCGATGGCAACGCGTTGACGTTGCCCGCCAGAAAGCGCAGCTGGACGGCGATCTAACAAATGTTCCATCTGCAAAACCTTTGCCGCAGATTCCACACGTTCCCGGATTTCTTTTTTGCTGAACCCCTGCAAGTCCAACGAAAATGCCATGTTATGGAACACCGTCATGTGGGGATACAAAGCGTAAGATTGGAACACCATCGCAATGCCGCGCTTTGACGGCGGCAGGTCCATAACCGGGCGATCCGCGATTACAATTTCCCCGCTGGACAGCGTTTCCAAACCGGCAATCAGCCGCAAAAGCGTGGACTTTCCACACCCTGACGGACCAACAAAAACGACGAATTCGCCTTTGTTAATTTCTAGATCCACGTCATGAATAACGTGTGTTTTGCCAAAGGATTTGTTGACATCTTTCAGAGCGACTTGTGCCATCTAAACTTCCTCAAAACTTGCGGTCAGAGTTTCGAAATCAAAACAGCACCGCAGGGTCTGCTGTTCAGAAATACGGTCAAATACAATCTGTTTGGCAGTGCCAGACAGGTCAGACATTTGATTGGCCTGCATAAGTGCAGGTTGGGTTTTGCGCCATTTCAGAAATTCCGAAAACGCCGTGTAAACCGAAGCAGGCCGTGCCGCTTCATCCAAAGCAGCGCGTTTCAGGTGCCCTTTTGCGATGGGCAGCCAGGTGGTGTTTGCACTGGAAAACCCACCATTTGGCGCGGTTGCTTTCCACACCATGGGCGTGCGGCACGTGTCGCGCCCCAAGAACGCTGGGGCAAATTCAATGCCCCAAGGGTCCTGCATCTGATCAACTGGGATATCTTGCACATCTTCAAATGCAAGCTCCTCACCTTGGTAAACGCAGGTGGAGCCGATCAAGCATGTTTCCAATTTCAACAGCAAAAGCTGTAGTGCTTCTTGGTGTTCTTGACCCAGCCCCAAAGGCGCCAACTGCCGTGTGCCGGAACGTGGGACATCGTGGTTCGAAAAAGCAAACGTCAAGCGACCAGTGCCATTGAAGGCCGCCACCGCATCAGAGATCGCATTTTTCAATTCATCCACCGTTAATCCGGCCCAAGCCAGAAGATTGAAATTATACGTGGCATGCAGCCGGCCCGGGGCCGTGAATGTTTGGCTGGCCAAAACAGGATCATCACCGTGCAGTTCACCCATTAAGAACTTGTCGCCATATTCATCGGCAACACCCCGAAACGCTTCGCTGAATTTTTGAATCGCCGGTTGATTTAATTGCGCACTATCATGCAATTGCCGAAAGAATGGTTGCTGTTGTTGCGGCAAAGGACCTGGCTCAAACTTTGGATTGGCCAAGTTGTCTTGATACGGAGCCACATCCCCGTTGATAGTGTGCACAGCGTCAAGCCGGAACCCATCCACACCGCGATCAAACCAGAACCGCGCCACATCCGTTAACGCTGCACGCACGTCTGGGTTTGCATGGTTCAGGTTGGGTTGGCTGGCAAGAAAATTGTGCAAATAGTACTGTTGGCGAAGCGGCTCCCATGTCCAAGCACGCCCGCCAAAGAATGACAGCCAGTTCGTAGGAGCAGATCCATCAGGCATGGGATCCACCCAATGGAACCAATCCGCCTTGGGGTTGTCGCGCGATTGGCGGCTTTCTTGGAACCAGATGTGCTGGTCAGAACAATGGGCTGGCACAATATCAATCATCAACCGCAAGCCCAATTCATGGGCCCTAGCGATCAAATCGTCAAAGTCTTCCAAGGTTCCGTATTCATCATGGATGTCGCAATAATCCGAAACATCATATCCGAAGTCTTTTTGCGGGGATTTGAAAAACGGACTGATCCAAATGGCATCAACCCCCAGCCCCGCGATGTAATCCAAACGTGACGTGATGCCCGGCAAATCGCCGATGCCGTCTGAATTGGAGTCCTGATAAGACCGTGGATAGATTTGATAGATGACGGCAGTTTCCCACCATTGCAAATCAGCCATCGAATTATCCACCTTTGACCGAACCGGCCAGCAGGCCGCGTATGAAATACCGTTGCATCGATAAGAAAACGATCACTGGTACAATCATGGATATCACAGCCGATGCATTCAAAAGGTGAAGCTGGTCTTTGAAGGTGCCCAATTGTTTTTGCAGGCGAATTGGAAACACCAAATCGGCGGCATCTGCCGGGCCGATATACAAAGCCACGATCAAATCATTCCAAACCCAAAGGAATTGGAAAATACTGAAAGAAGCCAAAGCTGGCACAGACAACGGCACAATCAATTTCACAAATATTTGCAGATGGTTCGCGCCATCAATCCGCGCGCTTTCCAAAAGCTCTTTGGGAAGGCCGACAATGTAGTTGCGCAAAAGGTAGATCGCCAATGGCAGGCCGAAGGCCGTATGGGTGACCCACAAACTGGCAAAGGTTTTGGATGCCACCCTACAGGTTCCGGTGTCTTCGCAATCCGTCATCCAAGCGTTCAGTTCGGTTGCCCAAGACGCGATCCCGCTGAACCCCTGCAGCACTGGCAAAAAGGCCAGTTGTGTCGGAACAACCATCAAAGAAACGACAATCACAAACAACCAATCCCGCCCGGGAAAGCTCATCCATGCAAAGGCATAGGCGGCGAAGGCTGCAATCGTGATGGGAATAATCGTCGCAGGAATCGTCACAATAAACGACGAAATCAGCGCGTTAGGCACATTCTTATTGTCGAACAAAACTTCGATGAAAGCATCCGCGCCGAAGATGGGGTCTTGGTCTAAAAAGACATCTAAATTCTTTGGCCGCGGTGCAGTGGCTTCTGGGAAGGTCCAGGTGAAGTCCCCATTGGTTTGGAACACAAAGTCTCCACCCCGAACGTCCATTACCTCGCCAGCAAAGACCAAACGCTTTTCTAGGATCGTTTTGCCTTCGTTTTCCGGATCAGGCACGCGGCCTTTGAACAGGATTGATTTGATATCGCCGGTGATTTGGTAACTGTCTTTGTCTTGATTCAACCGTTCAAAGATATTTCCGGTCATAACCAAAAACTCTTCAGTTCCGCCTTTATCATGGGTGCCAAAACGGTGACCCAATTCGGTTGGCGTAAACGCTGTCCAAAAACCGGATGTTTTGGACGCCGTTTCAGAACGAAGTGACGTAGTAACCAATGCCACAAAGGGAACGACCCAAATGAACACGATGATTGCCAGCAAAATGTGACGGAAGGAACGGGTAAGCATCATTGGTTTCTCAGTGCCCCATCTCTCGTTGTTCTTTGCGAATACGCCAGGCGTTAAAGATCATGTTTGGCACCACCGTCAGCATCAACATGATGGCAATGGCGGCAAACAAATTGTCTACGGAATCCCCACCCACGGACCAGTTGTTTCGGGCATTTTCCATCATTGTGGCCAGCAACAGTTTGTCATCATCATTGGCCGACAGTGCATAGGGAATATCGAACACCTTCAGCACCAAGATGACCAGGGTCGTCCAAACCACCAAAACCGTTGAATATATCTGCGGCAGTTGGATGCGGAAAAACATTTGGATCGGGTTGGCCCCGTCAATTTTGGCAGCTTCGATTGTGTCTTCTGGCACACCACGCAAAGCGGCCGAAAAGATCACCATGGCGAAACCGGTTTGCACCCAAACCAAAATCCACATCAAAAAGAAGTTGCCCCAAAACCGCAGGCTGTACAGGGGTTCATTGTTATCAGCCCCGTGACCCAGCAAGGCTTTCATCAAGCCGATCTGGTAAGAAGGCGTGGAACCGTTCACCAGTTCTTGGGCCTGGATCCCCCCGCCCGCAAAAATGTTCCGCCAGATCACCGCGGCCCCAACGAAGGAAATCGCGAGGGGCACAAAGATGAACGTTTTAGCAATCACGCCCCACTTTACAGAGTCCGCAAGCACCGCGATCAACAACCCCAGCGAAATGCATGCTGATGGAACAAGGATCAACCACATCAAACTGTTGCGCATGGCAAAACGGAATTGATCATATCCCAACGCAGCAGGATCCCAGATAAACGCATAGTTGCGCAAAGTGGCAGAGCCATCTGCCTCGCGAAAAGATAGATTCAATGTGGAAAACGCAGGCACCAACAAGAACAGCAAAAGCAATACCAACGCCGGTCCCACAAAGATCCAAGGCTGGATGGCTTCCACTATGTTGGACTGACGGCCGATTGAAGACTTGGCCGAATACCGGGCCAAGCCCATGTTCAACCAATTGGAAATCCAAAAATAAAGAAACGACACCCCGACGGCGATAAAGATAGACCGGATCGCAAAGCCAATTTTGGCAAAACGCTCTTGTGTGTCAAAAACCTCGAATGACCATTCGAAACGGTTGTGCAACCAAGTCCCAAATTGCGCCATCCACGTGTCTAACGGCGATGTCAGGGCATACGCTAGCACGGCTGTGACAGGCAGAACGATTACGACGGTAAGAAAGATGGCCAGACTGTTGCCGGCGATGATGGCCTTCAAGGAACGCATGTCATGTCCTGCAAAAAAGAACTGAAGTGCATCGATCACTTCGTTGGGAAGAAGGCGCGGCCAACCCGCGCCTTCCCCGATACTTAGACGATACCAAGATTACTTGATGGCATCCCAAGCTGCTTGGATGTTGTCAGCTGTTGTCTTGGCGTCTTGGCCGTTGGCAAAAGCTGTCATTTCAGACCAGAACGCACCAGCGCCAATGGCACCAGGCATCAGGTCAGATGCATCAAAGCGGAATGTTGTTGCAGATGTCAGGATTTGACCCTGCTTGGCCAACGCTGGTGTTGCGTATGCGTCGAGCGAAGCACCTTTGTGAGCCGTCAGGAAAGTTCCCTGCTGCATCCATGCTTCGTGTGCTGCTGGCTCTTTCATGAATTCAAAGAAAGCGCGTGTTGCAGGGCTGTCTTTGGTCATTGTCCAAAGTGTGCCAGCACCCAAAACAGGGTTACCCAAGTTTGCAGATTCGTATGGTGGGAAGTAGAAGAAATCAGCTTCGCCATTTGCAACTTCTTCGCCCTTTTTAGGGAAGAACGCAGGAATGAACGACGCCTGGCGATGCATCATGCACGACGCAGGAGACGAGAACAGACCTTTAGGTGCGTCACCGAAGAATGTGGTTGCCACGGAAGATGCACCGCCAGCAACGTAGTCGTCGTTGCGAGAGAAAGAACCGTAAACTTCCATCGCGTTGATAACTTCTGGGCTATTGAAGGCCAGTTCGTTGGAAACCCACTTGTCGTAGTTTTCTGGCGATGTTGTGCGCAACATCAGATCTTCCATCCAGTCAGTCGCAGTCCAACCAGTGGCGTTGCCGGATTCGACCCCGATGCACCAAGGCGTGTTGCCGTCTGCAACCATTTGGTCAGACAGGGCAATCAAACCTTCCATGGTTGTTGGGATTTCATAGCCGTTGTCTTCGAACTGTTCAGGGGAATACCAAACCAAAGACTTAAGGTCCTTTTTGAACGCAAAGCCGTAGAAATCTTCTTTACCGTTCGCGTCTGCATAAGTGCCCAGCGCCGCCCAAGAAGAACCCGCACCGTAGTTTTCGGCCATCCAATCGGCCGACTCTTGACCCAGTGGAACCAAGTGACCTTCTTTGGCCATATCGCCGGCCAAACCTGGCTGTGGGAAGATTGCGATGTTTGGTGCGTTGTTGGAACGCAGGTCAGCAACGATCAAAGCAGCGAAGTCACGCGAACCGGAATATTTTACAACTGCACCAGTGGCCGCTTCAAAGCAGCTTACGGTGTTGGTCAGCATTTCTTCGTCTTTGCCTTCCATGGAGCCCATGATGGTGATGACTTCACCTTCAAATTTGCCCAATTCACCCAAAGTGGATGGCGTTTTACAAACGTCGCCGTGGCCGTCTGCCATTGCGCCGCCAGCCAAAGCTGTTGTCGTGGCCAGTACAGCTGCACCCACCAGTTTTGTTTTCAAAGACATTGATCTCTCCCTTGTGTATCCTTGTTCCGCAAAAAAACCGTTTATGGCGCAGATGCCAGAGTGGTCTGATCGTCGCGGTAAGTTTGTACGCTAACACCCTCAGGATTTTGCGGTCAAGGGTGACGCCTCTTCAGGTTGCAACAGTTTCAAGTTCAAACCATTTCCCGGGAGACAGTATTGCCAGCACAACCCTTACAGCACCATAGCCACCGCAACAAAAACTACAGCTTAATTCGGTGCCCAAAAAGGTGATCATAGTGTGGTTTCATCCGCCGGTGAACGCGCTTTACCCGTTCTGGTGCATCTGACACTTCAACATATTTTCGCACTTGCCGGGTCAGACCCGTGGACTGCGCAAGGTTGGCGTGGAACGATCCGCCATCCCACCAACTGTGGGCTGATGGATCCCCGCCTGGGGCCCAGGTCATGGCTTCCGGCAAAAATTCCAACCCCACCGCATCGCAAAAGGCTGCAACCATTCCATCTGGATTTTCCAACATATCGTCGCTGTCAATCACCGGCGGCGGCGTGCCATTCAATGCAACCAGCAAATCAAACAAAGCCCGTTGTTCTGGGAACCCCACTTCAAGTTCGTCGAAGTCAGGCCATTTATTGTACATGGACGAAATGGTTTTCGCTGGATCACGGATCAAAAACGCATGGGTGAAATGGGACAAGAAATCCGGCGTCCACATGTGGTTAATGTAATGCGGGAAATCTTTTAAGAACACCGGGCCATTTTTGGCCCTCGCTTGAATTTCATCCCAAACACTTTCAATCGTCAGCCCGGGCGTCGTTTTTTCGCCCGCCTGAAAACGTGGCCACAGCGGGTCCTCACCTTGGTACCAAGCTTCCCCAAAGGGTTCATGCAAACAGTCCAAATCGTCCCGCTGGCGCATCATCCATTCAAATGCGGTTGATGTGGAACGCGGCACGGCCCAAAGCGCGATGATCTTATGCATCCAGACTCTCCAACAACTGGCATTGAGGCATCGTCGGTGCGATCCCCAAATCCTTCATGATACGCCAATACAAAGCAATATCATGTCCAATGACCGGCTTGCCCAATTTTGCTTCCATGTCGCGTGCGAGATGCAGTGGACGTTGTGGCAATCCGTTTGGGCCGCTGCGGAAATTGCACATGCCGTTGATCAGATACGCATCCGCATTCGGG
>JAHDCP010000001.1 GCA_020629775.1 Planktomarina sp. | reverse complement strand
AGACCTCTGCCTTCGGAGGGCAGCGCTCTATCCAGCTGAGCTATGGGTGCGTGCTGAGTTGCCTATACAGACCGCTTGCGGTCCCGGCAATCCCTTGTCTGCGGTGATTTTTTAGCGGCCCCAGACCCGAACCGTGCCGCAATCCATGTGCACAAAGTTGGAGCTAGAGTATTTACCAACACCGCCGCCGGAACACTTTGCGGCTGCCTGGGCGATCTGACGCACAGACCGTCCGGACATGCGCAAATCAGCGGCTTTTCCTTCCAGGTGAAGGGAGTACTTAGCCACACCTTTGCTGCGCGACCGCAACATACGGTTGGTTTTGGGGGTGCGGTAGCCGGACAACAGCATGAATGGCTGGTCGGTTCGTAGCAACCGTTGGGATGCGGCGATAATGTCGATGGTACGTGTGTCCATGCGCATGGCTTCGTTCTGGCGCCAATCGCGCATAAACCAATTCACCTCTTTCAAGGCGTCTTTGATGTAATGGCCTTCGACCCAATAGATCATGTCGATGTTTTCACCCGTGCGGGTGGAGTACATCTTAATACGACGCACATCGCCGGAGCCACGCAAAAAACCTGCCGCATTGGAAAAAGTCGGGGCAGCAGCAATCGTTGTTGCTGCAAAAGCGCCCAATATGCCGCGACGTGTAAAATCAGTGTTGCCTGTCATCGTCTTCGTATATCCCACTTGCACCGCGCCCTGTGTTGCCACACGACGGAATCCCCAGATGCGTGATCCTTATGACACGCCAATCCTAAACAAACAAAGGTTTTGTTGCAAAAAATCCGCGCTATCTCGAGAAAATTTGCTAAAATCATAATTATCGAAACGCTGTGTTTCTGTCGCAACAAATTATGCCGTTCTTTTGCCGCAATTGAGCCACACTTTGGTGTGTTGCCGTTTTTGTGAATAGACCTTTTTAACCATACGTCTAAGCGGGTGTCAGTTAGTTAAAACGAGGGTTGGCCATATGTATCGTGCCATTCAGTCTGTTCGTATTTTCGCTGTCGCATTGGTGATGGTATTTTTAGCGGCTCCAGGGTTTGCGCAAACCGATGCTTTTAAGCAAGCTTTGTCCGCCACCATCGCCAAAGATAAAGAGGCGGTGAAGTTCTACAAATCGCGTGGTTTCAAACCAATTTGGATGGGGCGCAACAGCACCGATCGCCGCCGCCGTGATGCGCTTATGGTGGCGTTTGCCCAGGCGGGCGCCCATGGTTTGCCAGCCGGTGACTACGATGCTGCTAAGTTTAAGGGCAACATCGCTGCGGCAAAAGGACCGAAGGCGCGCGGCCAGATGGAAGGGATCATGACGCTGACGTTCATGCGTTATGCCCGCGACATCCAGACAGGCGTTTTGACGCCAAGCCGGGTCGACAGTGAAATTGCCCGCAAGGTCCCGTATCGTGGTCGTCTGGGAACATTGATCGCTTTCACCAAATCGTCGCCTTCCGGGTTTTTGAAGGCGTTGCCGCCAAAGTCTGTGCAATATGCGCGTTTGATGAAAGAAAAGCTGGCCCTGGAAAAAATGCTGGGCAACGGCGGGTGGGGACCCAAAGTGGGCGCCAAGTCTTTGAAGCCGGGCCAATCCGGCAACAGCGTTGTTGCCCTCCGCAACCGTTTGGTGGCCATGGGCTTTATGCGCCGGTCTAGTGCGACAAGTTATGACCAGAACATGGTCAACGCTGTTAAGCAGTTTCAATCTGCCCACGGTCTGTCTGCTGATGGAGTGGCGGGCCCAGGGACTTTGGCGCAAGTAAACCAATCCATGGAACAGCGCCTGTCATCTGTTGTGGTGGCCATGGAACGCGAACGGTGGATTAACCGACCGTTAGGCAAACGCCATGTTTGGGTAAACCTGACAGATTTTTCGGCAGCCATTATGGATGGTGGTCGCGAAACATTTAAAACGCGTTCTGTTATTGGTGCGCAGGATGAAGATCGTCGCAGCCCTGAGTTTTCTGATGTTATGGAATTCATGGTGATCAACCCGAGTTGGTATGTCCCACGGTCCATCACCACGAAAGAATACCTGCCTCTTTTGCAAAAAAATCGAAATGCGGTCAGCCACTTGGAAATCCGCGACAGCAAAGGTCGTGCGATTGATCGCAGTGCAGTGGACTTTAAAAAGTACGACGAAAAGACCTTTCCTTACAGCATGCGCCAGCCGCCCAGCCGCGGGAATGCTTTGGGCTTGGTCAAATTCATGTTCCCAAATAAATACAACATTTATTTGCATGATACGCCGGCCAAGAAACTGTTCAGCCGGGAAGTTCGGGCTTTTAGCCACGGGTGCATCCGCTTGAATGACCCGTTTGACTTTGCCTATGCGTTGCTGGCCAAGCAAACCAATGACCCAGTGGGGTTCTTCCAAGCCAAGCTGAAGACCAACAAAGAAGCCCGTGTTAATCTGCGTGAACCCGTTCCGGTGCACATCGTTTATCGGACCGCTTTTGTGAATGCAGGCGGGCGTTTGAACTTCCGCCGTGATATTTACGGTCGCGACGCGAAGATTTGGAACGCATTGAAGCGCGAAGGGGTGGCATTGCGGGCCGTGCAAGGCTAATCATACAGCGCTTTTAAGGGGCGCTGATGAAATGCTAATGTATTCGATCCAAGAGATTGCAGAAGACCTTGGGGTCGCCTTTGCGGGCGACCCTTCTTTGATGGTGCATGGGGTTTCAGAGCCAAAGGATGCAGGGCCGAATGATTTGGCTTTGGCGGCCGCCCCGCGTTTTTTGGCGGACCTGGCGATCGGCCAAGCGCATGCGGCTGTGGTCGCTGAAGGAACAGATTGGCGGGCCCACGGTTTGAATGCAGCCATATTTGTGGGCCGCGCAAAACTTGCTATGGCCAGCCTGACAAAGCGTTTTGATTCGCGTCATCGCAGCGCATTGCCAGATATTCATCCCACTGCATTTGTGGACCATTCCGCAACCGTGGGGCCAGATTGCGCCATTGGGGCATTTGGTTTCATCGGGGCAGGGGCTGTGGTGGGGGGCGGTGCCCGCATCGGTGCCCACGTGTCGATCGGTGAAAACGCGCAAATCGGGGCCAACGCAACTTTGTTTGACGGCGTGCGGATCATGCCGGATGTCCGCATCGGGAACAACTTTATGGCCCACCCCGGTGTTGTGATTGGCGGCGACGGATTTTCTTTTGCAACAGCTGCCACGTCGACGGTTGAAAATGTTCGCAAGTCCCTGGGCGACCAAGGCGATGCTGCTGCACAAACACAGATTAGAGTGCATTCTTTGGGTTCAGTGCGCATCGGCAATGATGTGGAAATCGGGTCAAATTCTTGCGTGGACCGCGGAACCATTCGCGATACAGTTATTGGGGATGGGTGTAAGTTCGATAACTTGGTCCAGGTGGGTCACAACGTTCAGATTGGGCGGGATTGTTTGATTTGCGCCCAGGTTGGGATCGCAGGCAGCTCCGTTATTGGACGCAACGTTGTTTTGGGCGGGCAAACTGGTGTCAGCGATAATAAAATTGTCGGTGACAACGTCATTACTGGCGGTGCGACCAAGGTTTTGGCAAATGTGCCATCCGGAAGCGTTGTCTTGGGGTATCCAGCTGTGAAGATGGCAGATCAATTGAAAATCAATCGGTCATTGCGAAGACTTCCAAAGGCGATGTCGGATATCGCAAATTTGAAAAAAGCGGTTTCAAACGACCAGAAGAATACATAAATCCGCGTGGAAATTATGGGGGAAGCAATGTCTGTCAAAGACCAGGTGATCACAATTCTGGCTGAACAAGCCCTTTTGGACGTGTCTGATGTTACGTTGGAAAGCACGCTTGATGATCTGAGCATCGATAGTATGGGCGTGGTGGAAACGATCTTTGTAATCGAAGAAACGTTTGATGTGGCTGTCCCCTTTAATGCAAATGATCCAAGTGCAAGCAGCTTCGATATCTCTTCCGTGGCGGCCATTGTGGCTGCTGTGGAAGGATTGGTGGCGGAGAAAGGCTGAACCATGGCGCGTGTGGCCGTCACTGGGGCGGGAACCATAAATGCATTGGGCCACAATGTTGCTGAAACTTTTGCAGCTTTTCGCAACGGCGTCTGCGGCATCAAACCCCTGCAATTCCGCGATGTAGATCGGTTGTCGATCAAAATTGGCGGGCAGGTCGGCAACTATGATGAGGCAGAGCATTTTAACCGCCAGCAAATATCGTTGTATGACAGATTCACGCAATTTACTTTGCTGGCCGCGCGCGAGGCCGTTGCGCAATCTGGGCTGACATTTAGCGGTGATTTATCCGTGCAAGCAGGGGCCATTTTGGGAACTGCCGCTGGTGGAATGAATACCTGGGACGACAATTACCGGGATGTTTACGAAGGTGGAAAAAACCGAGTTCACCCGTTTGTGGTGCCTAAGTTGATGAACAACGCCGCGGTCAGTCATTTGTCCATGGAACACAATTTAAAGGGCCCAACGTTTACCGTTTCCACGGCCTGTGCATCGTCTAACCATGCCATGGGACTTGCCTTTCAGATGATCCGATCAGGGGCTTGCAAGGCTATGTTGACTGGTGGCTCGGAAGCCATGCTTACCTTCGGGGGTATCAAAGCATGGGAAGGGTTGCGGGTCATGTCAAAGGACGCGTGTCGCCCGTTTTCTGCCAACCGCAATGGCATGGTACAAGGCGAGGGGGCCGGCGTCTTTGTGTTTGAAGATTGGGATCATGCCACAGCACGCGGCGCGGAAATCCTGGCGGAAGTGGTGGGTTTTGCCATGACCTCGGATGCGTCAGATATTGTTATGCCTTCCAAACAAGGGGCCGCGCGCGCCATTTCGGGTGCGTTGCGCGATGCCGAGTTGGCACCAGAGGATGTGCAGTACATTAATGCCCATGGTACAGGCACCGCCGCCAATGACAAAACAGAATGCGCTGCCGTTGCAGATGTTTTTGGTGCCCAAGCGGACAGTGTTATGATCTCGTCCACCAAATCTATGCACGGTCATCTTATTGGTGGGACTGGCGCGGTGGAATTTCTGGCCTGCTTGATGGCCCTTCGTGACGGGGTGATTGCCCCCACCATCGGGTACGAAGCCCCGGATGCAGAATGTGCTTTGGATGTGGTGCCCAATGTGGCCCGTGACGCCAAGGTAACGGCCACGTTGTCAAACGCCTTCGCGTTTGGAGGGTTGAACGCGGTACTGGCGCTTAAAGCTGCGTAACACCGCGTTCAATATATTTACTTTGAAAGACTGTCGTATGCGGCCGTGAAGCCGGCCAAAGACATTGTCAATTGAACGGGTTTGTCAGGCGCGCCTGCTGGCACCATCACAACCTTAGCTTCGTTTCCGCGTTTGTAAGACGCCAAATCATTGGCCGTCAGGCCGATGCGTGATACGCAGCCTTGCTTTGTGCAAAAGGAAAACGGGTATCTTTTGGCTTTGCCAGCATCCACTGCGATGCTGAGTTGTGCTGTTAGCAGCGTTTCTAACGGGGTAACAACATTTGCCCCAGCAATGGCTTGGCCTTGACCTGAAAGCGGTTGCATTACAACCTCTGCCACTGGGTTACCTTCTGTATCGCGCAGCAACTGGAACATGTTGCAAGGGTCATTGCCGTTTTCGGTTTTGACACATTGGATCAGCCAGTCGTTGAATTCTGCGCGGGCATACCGTTGGCCAACTTTGGGACCTTCGTTGACTTCTTCACCCAGGCTCAACTCACCACCGGCGGTCGTCTGCTCAGTTTGCGCTGGTTCTTCTGAAGCGGTTTCGGTTTCTGAAGAAGCTGTGTCAGTCTCTGTTGTTGCTGTTTCTTGTGCAATCGCAGTTGATGAAAGCCCCAGGGTTCCAGCAAGAACCAAAGCCAATAGTGCGTTTGTTTTCACGATGATATCTCCCGATATTTTGAAGACGTGCTATCACCGGAAAACCATGGTGTCAGTGGGGAATTTTGGGGCCACATAAAAAAGTGAAGCTTTTTTGGGAGGATTTGAACAAATAAGGCCTCCACCAGCGGTGAAGGCCCATTATTTTCATTCTCCCTGTCGGACTAGCCGACTGAGGACAGGCTAGGCGCGCGTCGTGCAATGGTCAACGACTAATACGAGTGTTTGCTAAAAAAAGGCCGCACTGCAATGTGCAGCACGGCCAGTCAGACAGGGAGGATATCGCCCAACGCATCAAGGGCGATGAACTGATACTGGCACATCTTCATTAACGTAGTATTGTCAGCTCGAACGAACAGGAGACTGACATGTCGGGCATTTTTATCGGTGGCGGGGGCGAAGACTACAGCGCGCCGCAGGAACTTCTTTTGAACTACGCCAACCGCCACGGGTTGGTGGCGGGGGCCACCGGTACGGGTAAATCCGTCACCTTGCAAATCCTGGCAGAAAACTTTTCCAATGCGGGTGTGCCGGTCTTTTTGGCAGACGTAAAAGGTGACCTGTCCGGGTTGGCGGCTTCGGGATCTGCGAGCCACAAACTGCACGATGCTTTTTTGTCGCGGGCGGAAAAGATTGGGTTTGAAGATTACGACTATAAGTCGTTCCCGGTGGTTTTTTGGGATCTGTTTGCAGATCAAGGCCATCCCATCCGCACAACGGTTGCTGAAATGGGGCCTTTGCTGTTGTCGCAGTTGTTAGAATTGACCGACGCCCAAGAAGGGGTCATCAATATTGCGTTCCGTGTTGCCGATGAACAAGGCTTGCCTTTGTTGGATCTAAAAGATCTGCAAGCCTTGTTGGTCTGGGTAGGCCAAAACGGAAAAGAACTGTCTTTAAGGTATGGCAACGTGAACAACGCCACCGTTGGGGCCATTCAGCGCGCGTTATTGGTGCTGGAAAACCAGGGCGGGGCGCGCATGTTTGGCGAACCTGCATTGGCGCTGTCGGACATGATGGCCATCGAACCCGACGGGCGCGGGCGGGTGAATGTGCTGGCATCAGACAAATTGATTGCGGCACCAAAGTTGTATTCCACATTTCTTTTGTGGTTGTTGTCTGAACTTTTTGAAGAACTGCCTGAAGTCGGTGACCCTGATCGTCCGAAGTTGGTTTTCTTTTTTGATGAAGCGCACCTCTTGTTTGATGGCGCGCCAAAAGCGTTAGTCGATAAAGTGGAACAAGTGGCCCGCTTGATCCGGTCCAAAGGGGTTGGTGTTTACTTTATCACTCAAAATCCTGGTGATGTGCCCGAAGACATTCTGGGCCAGTTGGGCAATCGTATTCAACATGCTTTGCGTGCCTTCACAGCTTCTGATCGTAAGAAGCTGCGCTTGGCAGCACAGACATATCGTGACAACCCGCGCTTTTCGACAGAAGACGCCATCAAAGAAGTGGGCGTCGGCGAAGCGGTGACTTCGCTTTTGGAAAACAAGGGTGTGCCTGGCGTTGTGGAACGCACCCTAATCCGCCCGCCATCTTCCCATTTGGGGCCGATTGACAAAGCCACACGGCGCGATGTCATTGCGAATTCGCCGATTGCTGGAAAATATGAAGCTGAAGTGGATCGCGAAAGCGCGTTCGAAGTGTTGAATGCGCGTGCCAAAGCTGCCGCCGAAGAAGCCGAAGCCCAAGAGGCAAAAGAGGAAGAAATGTCCACGGCAGAGCGTGAATATAACGCCGGGCGTCGGTATTCTGGATCCAAAGTGGGACGTTCGACGTCCCGCGGTCGATCTGGCCAATCCATGGGGGCGCAAGTTGGGAAAATGGTCATGCGCGAATTGACCGGCACCACCGGGCGCCGGTTGGTGCGCGGGATCCTTGGCGGGCTGTTCCGGGGGCGTTAAAGCGCTTTGATTTTCAACTTAGCCAAGCGATTTTCTTTGCGGGCCACGACTTCAAATCGAAAACCGTGGAACGCAAAGACTTGACCCTGGGCAGGGATAGACTGTGCCTCGTGGATGACCAAGCCAGCCACTGTGTTGGCTTCGTCATCGGGCAGGGACCAGTCCATGGCACGGTTCAAATCACGAATGGTCATCGCGCCTTCGACGACCACATTTCCGTCTGGACCTTCAGAAACGGCAAATTCACCGCTGTCGAATTCGTCGGTGATTTCCCCAACAATTTCTTCCAAGATATCTTCCAAGGTTAGCAGTCCTTGCAGGGATCCGTATTCATCCACCACCAAAGCAAAGTGGGTGTGGCGGCGCAAAAACTCGCGCATTTGATCGTCCAGGGGTGTGGTTTCAGGAACAAAATAGGGCTCCATCGCCACGTCCAAAACTTGGAACCGGGCCATGGCATCTTTGCGTGCGGTCCCTTCGCGGGCCAATTTGTCCATGGCGCGGGCCAAATCTTTGGCGTGGATAACGCCGACAATGTTTTCAGGATTGTCGCGATACAAAGGCAATCTGGTATGCGCGCTTTCCAATGCCACAGACAAGATTTCTTCCGGTGGCAAGGTCACATCAATCATTTCAATGCCCGATCGGTGCAACATGATTTCTTCAACCGTGCGATCCGCCAAATCAAGCGCACCCAAAATTCGATCGCGGTCTTCCTTTTCCACTACACCTTCTTCGTGGCCCAAAGACAGCGCCCCTTGGATTTCTTCACGTAAGGCCAACACCTGTTCATCGGGGTTGGTTTCAACACCGAACAATCGCAAAACACCGCGCACCAACATCTGAACGACGCGCACAATGGGGGCAAAGATCGTAACCACCAGTTTGATGGGGGCTGACACCCGGCTTGCGGCTGTTTCAGCATTGGTGATGGCATAGGTTTTGGGCAAAACTTCTGCGAAAATCAGGATCAGAACGGTCATCACCGCTGTGGCAATCAACACACCATTGTCACCAAAAAGCGATGTCAAAAGAGCTGTGGTCAATGACGTGGCCAAAATGTTCACCAAGTTGTTCCCCAAAAGAACAGACCCAATCAAGCGTTCACTATCTTCAGTGATTTCCAAGGCGCGTTGCGCACCGCGCGATCCCTTGTCGGCTTGCGCCCGTAATTTGCCGCGCGATGCGGCCGTTAGGGCTGTTTCGGATCCCGAAAAAAAGCCAGACAAGACGAGCAAGGCAAAAACGCCAGCTGCGGTGAACCAAAAAGAAGAATCAAACACGGATATCAGGTCTCTGCCAGGGGGTGATTTTCCAGCACCAGTTGTTTTAAGCGCTCGTCCAACACGTGGGTGTAAATTTCAGTGGTTGCAACATCTGCGTGGCCCAAAAGTGTTTGAATCGACCGCAAATCGGCTCCACCTGCCAAAAGATGCGTCGCAAACGCATGGCGCAGGGTATGGGGCGTCACTTGGGATGGATCAATGCCCGCAGTCAAAGCGAAGCTTTTGATCTGATTATAGAACCACACTCGGGTCACATGTCCTGACTTTCCGCGCGACGGGAACAAGAAGGGTGATGCTTCCCAAGCCTTTTCATCGTCCCTTACAGACAGCCAAACTTGCACGGCTTCCCTGGCGCCCGGCGACAAGGGAACCATGCGTTCTTTGTCCCCTTTGCCGCGCACCAGTATCATTCGCGGATCACCGCGCACGGCGGAGGCTGGCAAAGATACCAGTTCAGTGACGCGTAAACCGGTAGCATACAGAACTTCCATCAAACAGGTGTTGCGCAGTTTGTCTAATTTGGCACGCCCCGTTGTACGGGCGGCATCCAAAAGTCGATCAACGTCTTCAACACTCAACGTTTTGGGCAGCTTTTTCTCTTTGCCAGGGCCCTTGATTTGAATGGCCGGATTGTCTTTGCGAAGGCCTTCTTCGAATGCAAATCTGTAGAGTTGCTTGATGGAGGACAAACGCCGTGCGCGTGTTGACAAGGCAAAGCCCTGATCAGTGCAATGGATGAGATAAGATTCGACCGTTTGCTCTTGTGCGGATTCGAAAGTTTCGCCCTGCTTTTCCACAAATTCCAAGTAATCTAGAAGATCCCTGCCATAGGCTTCTTGGGTGTTGCGAGACGCACCTGCATCTGCTGCTTGCGCCTCAAGAAAAGTGGAAATCCACTGCTGGGTCATACCTTGGCTACCAATATCATAAATTGCGCAGCCAGGCGTTTCGCCTCGTCCTCAAAACCCAAGGATCGCAATCCCAACAATGCCAATTGAAGGGCATTCACGTCACCTTGTTGAGCGCTTTCAACGATAGAAAGGGTTTGCATAATTGCCAAAGCGGTCACCGGACGGGGCGAAACGTTTTCAGCAAATGCCAGTGAAATTGCTTTGGCGGCTTGTGTTCCTTCGGCTTGCGCAAAAAGTTGGTTGTCAACAATCGCGGGCACATCTGCGCTGAGCGCGATGATCCTTTTGCGAATGCCTTCTGCCGTTTCATCTTGGAAGGAAATAAACTGCAGGTCTTCTGCGAAAAACTCGGCATAGGTTGTACGCAGTCTTGGAATGTCTGCTGCCTTCCAAAGGGCTGGAAGAACCGACTGCATGGCGGCTTTGTCACCGTTTGTAACGGCGTTTTTGAAGGCGGTGGTTAAGCGCACCCGTTCCCAAACCCCACCCGACGCGGCCGCCTTGCCAAGTGTATAAATGTCCAAAAGATTTTCAGCCGGTAGTGCGCCAGCGGCTGCCAATTTTTCAGCGGCTTCCACTTGGGCGCGCCATCCGGCTGCGGGTTGCAAATCAGTGGCCACAAATTCCAATGACAATCCGGTGGTGGGCACCGCAGCCCCAACGCTTTCGCGCAAACGGAATTCTAATGGACTGATGGCCTTGGCGTTGACAGGGGGCAGGTTCAATTCTTCTGCCAGCCCTGGTTCCAAGAAGCCGCCCAACAGTTGGTTAATGGGGCGTGGGATATCGCCCAAAACATCATGGGTGAAATATTGCAGTACGGCTGTGTCCCATTCACCAACACGCGCGGTGCAATAAATTTTAGTGGCGGCTTTTTGTGAAAGCGCTGGATTATCTTGCAACAGACGGCACGCTGAAGACACCTGCCATGTCAGCAAGGCTGCATCGAAATATCGATCAAACCCGGCCGCATCAGTGGGTGGGATTTCATCCAACATTGAAAATGCGGGTTGAACTGCGCCAAACCTCAGCAACGCATCGACCCGCGCGTTTACCATGTTTGATGACGAAGCGGCCTTCGCCAAAACAACGCGCAAAAACAAATCGCGTGCTGCTGGCAAAAGATGGGTAGGTATTTGAGCCAGTAGCTTTTGCAGCTCGGCGCTATCTTCTTCTGCCCATAGTTCCGGTGGTAATCCGGCCACGTCCAGCGGCATCAAACCAGGTTGGTTTTCATCAATTTGATCCAAGCTGGACACCACCACTGTCTGCACCTCAACTGAAGTGGCGACGGGTTCTTCCAAATCAATTGGACTTACTTGTTGAAACGGCGTTTGCGTGGGCTGAGACAGCCAATCAATCGCGGACAAAGGTTCTTCTTGTCCAAAACACGCCGTTCCCACCAAGACTGCCGCGGCCAAAGAAAGGTTCTTAGTCAGTCTGAAGCTCCAGCGGTTGGGAGACCGGAACTTGCGGTGCAGAAAAATCCACACCCAAGATTGGACCCAGGTAGGCAAATGCAATCAACGCAATTGCACAGAACACAATGAGGTAAATCAGGAATTTGATCAGCTTAAACACCGTAATCCACCTTTGCTTGTCTTGGCCTTTGTCTTCCCTTTGTCTAACAATCCAAAGGACGCTGGTGCAAGTCGTGACCGGTCTTGACGGGGATTTTTACGCAAATGCTGCTCAAAAAGACGGTTGTTCTTGTTGGAATGATGGGGGCCGGTAAAACGGCAGTGGGGCGCGCGGTTGCGGCGCAACTCGGAGTTCCGTTCTTAGATAGTGATGAAGAAATCGTAACTGCTGCCAACATGTCCATCGCTGAAATCTTCGAAAGGGACGGAGAACGCTTTTTTCGTCAAGCGGAATCGAAGGTGATCCAACGCCTGTTGGAAGGGCCTCCTTCTGTCCTGTCCACTGGTGGGGGTGCCTTTCTTCAGCCCCAAAATCGAGAGGCCATCAGCCAGCACGGGTTGTCTGTATGTATATCTGCGCCCGTTGATCTGCTTTGGTTGCGCGTAAGATCCAAAGACACACGCCCACTTTTACGCACAGCGGACCCAAAAGCCACATTGCAACAGATCTATGACGAACGCGCGCCGGTGTATGCCACTGCTGATTTGGTGGTTGAAACCCAAGCTGACTATTCCATTACAGATACATGCGACCGTGTGGTTCAGGCCATTTCAACACGGCCGGATGTCTTGGAAGATGAAGGAATACAAAATGACTGAAGTGGTTCATGTTGCCCTTGGAAACCGTTCCTATGACATACAACTGGGGCATGGTCTTTTGGCGGATGCTGGCGGATTGATCAGCCAAATTATGGATCGTCCCAAAGTCGCCATCGTGACAGACGCGACCGTGGCTGCGCTGCATTTGCATGACTTGAAAACGTCATTGGACGCTGCAGGAATTGCGTCTTCGGAACTTATTTTGCCGCCGGGTGAAGCGACAAAAAGCTGGGAGCATCTGACCCAAACTGTCGAATGGCTGCTGTCCCAAAAAGTGGAACGCAATGACGTTGTTGTAGCGTTTGGAGGAGGGGTTGTTGGCGATCTTGTGGGGTTCGCCGCTGCGATTTTACGCCGGGGTGTGCGGTACGTGCAAATACCCACCAGTCTTTTGGCCCAAGTAGACAGCTCTGTGGGCGGAAAAACAGCGATCAATTCAAGCTTTGGCAAGAACTTGATTGGCGCGTTTCACCAACCTAGTTTGGTCTTGGCAGACATCGCTGTTTTGGGAACCATGACACCGCGTGATTTCTTGGCTGGCTACGGCGAAGTGGTGAAATACGGATTGTTGGGCGACGCAGACTTTTTTGATTGGTTGGAAACTCATGGGCCAGCGTTGGCGCAGGGCGATGCAGATGCGCGTCTGCAAGCGGTAAAGCGGTCCTGCCAAATGAAAGCAGACATCGTGGCCCGTGATGAAACTGAAAAAGGGGATCGTGCGCTTTTGAATTTGGGTCACACGTTTTGCCACGCGTTGGAGGCGGCAACGGGCTACAGTGACCGCCTTTTGCACGGCGAAGGCGTTGCCATAGGATGTGCCTTGGCCTTCGAAACGTCCGCGCGTTTGGGGCTTTGCAGTCAAGAAGACCCAAGCCGTGTCCGTGAACATTTGGCCGCCATGGGCACAAAATTGGATCTGTCGGATATTCCTGGGGACTTGCCATCGGCAGAAGATTTGTTTGGCTTAATGGGCCAGGACAAAAAAGTGGTCGATGGCGAAATCGCATTCATTATGGCGAAAGGTATCGGCCAGTCATTTGTGACCAGGGATGTTCCCGCAGATGTTGTAAAAGGTGTGTTGCGTGATGCACTGAACCGCTAATCACGCAGTTTTGGATGCAGCCAAAAAAAGAACGGACATTCCAGTACGGAATAACACACAACCGTAAACCAAAACCAGTTTACGGTCCCGAACCCTGTGGAAAACGTGGTGCCCGTGCCCCAGAATAAGGCGCCAATAGTGGTGAGGCACATGGTGAAAACAGCCACGTCTCCACATAAAACCCGCCCAATTGTGGGCGGGTCCATTCGTGCAAATATGCCAACATATCCGATCGCGAGTCCGGCAAAGCAGATAATCGCAACCTGCAGTTCAACGGGCATTCTTAGAACGGAATTTCATCATCCATGTCGGATGGCGCAGGCGCATAACCTTGGTTTTGCTGTTGGCTTGGGCCGCTGTCGTACCCGCCACCGCCGCCACGGGATTGATCAGCCATATAGCCACCGCCACTGCTGGCACCGTCAGACCGGCCATCCAACATGGTCAGGTTTGAGTTGTAGTTGCGCAAAACCACTTCGGTAGAATACCGATCTTGGCCCGACTGATCTTGCCATTTCCGGGTTTCAAGCTGGCCTTCCAAGTAAACTTTTGAGCCCTTGCGCAGATACTGTTCTGCGATACGCACCAGACCTTCGCTGAAGATCGCGACCCGGTGCCATTCGGTCTTTTCGCGGCGTTCGCCAGTGTTGCGATCTTTCCAATTTTCAGAAGTCGCGATGGACAAGTTACAAACCTTTCCGCCGTTCTGAAAGCTGCGCACTTCTGGGTCTTGGCCCAAATTGCCCACCAAAATCACTTTATTTATCGATCCAGCCATGGTTTCCCCCGTGATTTGCGAAATGTGGACTTCACAATCGCAACAGCAACTTTAATATTTCGTGAACCTTAGGACAGTAGCCCTTATTCGATAGAACGTCTATATATCGCGCATTCTAGAGGACGCCATACCCTATGAAGCAAGTTTTATTTGTTGCCCTACTTAGTGTTTTAGCAAGCCAGGGCGCCGCCCAATCCAGCGATTTTAATCGCAAGACCAAAGTTTTGGATTCTCGTGCTGCTGACCAATACAAAGGTTCTGTACGTTTGAAGCCAGCTCCCGTGATCATTCCTGGAACTCCTGGCGCGAAAAAAGCGAATGTGAAATACAACGGAAAATATCGCGGCAAATATCTCGGCAAAGCCCGCCGCGCGGCCAACAGATACCGTGTGCCGGCTGATTTGTTCTTCCGCTTGATCCAGCAAGAAAGCGGCTGGAACCCCAAAGCGATTTCACCGGCAGGGGCCATCGGTCTTACGCAACTTATGCCAGGAACCGCAAAATATTTGCGCGTTAACCCGCATGATCCAGTGCAAAATTTGGACGGCGGTGCACGTTATTTGGCGGAACAGTACAAGCGTTTTGGGTCATGGCGATTGGCCCTTGCAGCTTATAATGCGGGTCCAGGGGCCGTTCAAAAATATGGCGGCGTGCCCCCGTTTAAGGAGACACGCAACTATGTTCGGATTATTTTGCGTTAAAGCCTGGGCCGTGGACGTTTAGTCCTTCAGGCTTTCTTCGCGCAAGCCGTCGGCCAACAAGTTCAAACCTAAAACCAGGCTCATCAGTGCAAAAGCTGGTGGAAGGGCAGGGTGTGGATAAACGCCCAGCAGCTTGCGCCCTTGGTTAATTGTTGATCCCCAGTCCGGGCTTTCCGGCGGCAAACCCAATCCGAAGAACCCCAAGGTGCCCAGCAAAATGGTGGTGTACCCGATACGCAAACAGAAATCGACGATCAGCGGGCCACGGGCATTGGGCAGGATTTCCCAAAGCATGATGTACCAAGACCCTTCGCCGCGCGTTTGTGCCGCTGAAACGTAATCCCGGGTTTTGATGTCCATCGCCAATCCGCGAACGATCCGGAAAACTGTGGGCGCGTTTACGAAAACAACCGAAACGAACACCACCAAAACCCCGCTTGGAACATCGAACAAATCCATTGGCCAGAAGCTGATCACTGTGCCTTCGGCGGAAATCAAACTGAAGTACAACAAGAACGATACCGCCAGCGTGCCCCCCAGCAAGATGTTTCGAAACTGGGGCCGGGTATAATATCGTGAATTGATCAGCACCGTCAGAAACAAGATCGGGAACACAAACAACACCGCCGCCATATAGTTGGGCAATCCGGTGTCGATGATTTCTGGTGTGACCAAAAGATAGAACAGCAAGATCACTGGGAAGGCCAAAATCAAGTTTGCCAAAAACGACAAGAATGTATCGAAGAACCCACCGTAAAACCCCGCTGGAAGTCCCAAAGTAATGCCAACCATAAATGCAAACAAAGTTGCCAGGGGCGCAATTTGCACAACAATTACGGATCCTTTGACCATCCGCGAAAACACGTCGCGGGCCAAAGTATCGCCGCCCAACAAATAATGTGTGAATTGGCCTTCTTCCGCGCCGCGAAGGGGGGTGCCTGGAACTTTGTTTTTCATTCCAGACGCTTGGGATAATGGATCAAACGTTGAGATCAGATCGAACACGCCGGTGAACAGCGCGGTGTATACCCAAAACGTCACCAGTCCAAAACCGATCATGCCGGCCACGTTGCCAAAAAGCTTTCCGTACAAACCCAGTTGATCTTTGAAGTGCATCGAAACCAAGAAGGTGATGCCCAAGGCAATCCACACCGGGATGAAACGCACAAGTGCAGCGCCAATGATCCCGCCGCTGAAAACGCCGCCCAACAAGCTTGCCAGAAAGTAACCCACCAAAACCACGAGCAGCCCAATAGCTGCGACTTTGCCGATGGTGTTGCTGACTGACACAGGGATAATTGCATTTGCTGCAATTGCCAAAATGACAGAAGCGACCACAAGCGCGATGGTATAAATGGATGCACTTTCAGGCATGAATGCACCCAAACCGGTGTCGCCACCTGTTACCATGGCCAGGATCACCAGGATAAGCAAAACACCAAAGAAGAATGGAATGGATGTTGCCGCCGATGCCAAGTTTGGCCCAGGCATTGCAGCTGTCCCGCCCGGAAGAACAGGATTGTCTGCGCTGGCAATTTCATGACGCATGGTCGTCACGGTCAAAGAAACGATCATATAGATCGCCATTCCGGCCAAGCTGATAAGCAACAGCGGATTGAGAAATGTCCCAATATTGCCGGTCCAGGTAATAGGTTCCATTGATCCGCCCCTTACGTCAGTCGAATGCGTGGGTTGAGAAACACATAGCCAATATCTGAAATCAGCTGTGTCACGAGAACGACGAAGACCGAAACCACCGATACCGCCAGAAGAAGTTCGATGTCGTTGTTGCTGGCAGCTTGCACCAGAACCCAGCCAAAGCCTTTGTAGTTGAACAGCGTTTCAACGATCACCACGCCGTTCAAAAGCCAAGGAATCTGCAACATGATTACCGTAAACGGCGCAATCAATGCGTTTCGAAGGGCATGTTTGAGAACGATGTTTCGGAAGCTCACGCCTTTTAGACGCGCAGTTCGGATGTACTGAGAGGTCATCACTTCTGCCATTGATGCGCGGGTCATGCGCGCGATGTAGCCCATGCCGTACAAAGCAATGGTCACGACAGGCAGCAAAAAATTCTCTAAGGTGGCATTATCCATTGCCGAAGTTGCCGTGCCCTTGAACCACTTCAAGCCCACTACGGAGGATGAGAATACGACGATGAAAATGACACCGGAAACATATTCGGGTGTGGCTGTAGTGGCGATTGACGCAGTAGAGAGCGTTCGGTCAAGTCTGCTGCCTTCGCGCATACCAGCCAAAACCCCGATGAATAAGGCACCGGTTACCATTAACAGCATAACCCAAAACATTAGCTTGCCAGTCAACCCAAGGCGTTTGCCGATGATTGCTGAAATTTCTTCTTTAAAAACGGTCGAAAAACCCCAGTCCCCTTGCAAAACACCGCAATAGTTTGGGGTGTCAGCTGGTTCAACACCAGGTCGTACGCAGCGGCCAAGTTGGCGTCCGTCACTTTCAGAAATTGTCATTTGACTTGGAACCACGCCAAGCCATTCACCGTATCGTTTAAAGATGTTTTGGCGATATCCTCGGTCCACCAACCAGGTTTCAACCTGCTCGTCAGTCATACGAAAGCTGCCTTGGTTTTTTGCAAGTTTTTCGAGGTTGGGTTGAAGATTGGTCAACCAAAACACAACGAAAGTCAGGCAAAGCGCGGTCAAAAACATCACGCCGATGCGCCGCAAAATGAACATTCCCATGAAGGACCCCAGGTGTCAGAAAGTCTTTGAAAACGGTCACATCGCCGCTTCACTATTAAAGGGCCGCCCTAAAAAGAGCGGCCCTCCGAAATCTAAAATTAGGCTTTCAGGCCCCACTTATAGATTTGTGGCAAGTAAGCGATGTGCATATCCACGCCCACCAAGTTATCGGTGTGGTGACGTTGGATGGACCGCCAGTAAGGCTGACAGGTCACGCCTTCTTCGATGATGATTGCTTGGATTTTGCCCATGACCTCACGGCGTGTATCTGCATCAGCGATGGAGTTGGCTTCCGCCAGCAATGCGTCGAATTCGGCATTGGACCAGCCAAATTCGTTCCAAGCTTCACCAGAACGGTATGCCAAGCCCAGAACCTGTGTGCCCAAAGGACGGTGGTTCCAGTTGGTGGCGGAATATGGGAATTTCGCCCAGTCATTCCAGAACGTGGCACCTGGCATCAGAGTCCGTTTCACTTTGATACCCGCATCGCGCAGTTGGCTTGCAACGGAATCACATGTGTCTTTCCAAAAGCCACTTTCCAGCGACCGCAGCTCGTGTTCGAAATCGGCCATGCCGGCTTCTTCCATCAATGCTTTGGCTTTCGCAGGATCGTAAGGCGCGCGCGTTACACTTGCGTCATGCTCTGGGTGGATTGGTCCAACGTGGCAGTTGTCTGCAGCCAGACCCAATCCAGCAGCGCCCAATTCAAGAACAATGTTGTTGTCCACAGCCATGGCCAATGCCTGGCGGACGCGTTTGTCCTGGTATTCTGGGTGGGATTGGTTTGGACGCACAACAATTGTTGCACCTGATGTCACCTGTGAAAGGGTCAGGCCCAGGCCGGTCAGAACGTCAACGAATTCGCCGGTTGTTTCCCAGTTCATGTCAACTTCTTCAGCTTCGAATGCTGCCATGTGGGCCGCTGGTTCTGTGCCATAGTCAATGAATTCGATCCGGTCCAAATAACCACCCATACCAGCGGCATATCCCCACCAGTCGTGATCTTCGTTACGAACGATGACCGCTTTTTCACCAACCGACAGCGATTCCAACTTCATGTAACCGGTGCCAACAGCAGTACCCACCATATCGTCTGGGTTGTGGCTGGAGTGAACGATCGCAGCTGGGTAATCTGCCATGCCAGGAACGATTGTGATGTCTGGGTTTGGCAAGTTCAAAACAACTGTGTGGTCGTCTTGTACAACAATCGCGCCTTCGATGGCTTTATTTGTGTTTGGATCCACCAAGGACGCCATGCGGCCAGCCATGGAGTTACCCTCAACGCCCTTGTCGCACCACATTTCCACGTTGCGTGCAACGTCTGCTGCTGTGAAGTCGTCACCATTGTTCCACTTAACGCCTTTACGCACGTTCAAAGTGTACTGTGTCGCGTCTGCGTTTGCGGACCAGCTTTCCAGCAACATTGGTTTGAATGAGCCATCAGAGTTGTACTCAACCAAATACTCCAACCAACCAGCTGTGATTGTAGAAATTTGTGTCCAGTCGAAAGTCCGTGGGTCTTTAAGCGCCTTCACGTCCATTTGCATGCGGATTGTGCCGCCTTGCTTGGCATGCGCTGCGGCTTGTGCTGGGCTGTCCATGCCCAAAAGACCGTAAGCGGCTGTGGCTGTAAGGCCCAAAGCTGTTGCGCGCGACATGAATTCACGGCGGTCCATGTGACCTTCTTTGTGCTCGCGCGCGTACATTTCCGCGGCGGGGTGCATAAAGCTTTTGCTGTGCGTCATCTGTTTCTCCCTGTGACACATTTGATGGGGGTAATTTTCTTGCGTGTTCTGCACACATTCCATCCCCTCATGGATCACCATCGCGAATTTTCAGGGCAGGTCAACGTCAAGTTCCCTCTTGCCCCATCAAAATGCGACAAGTTTTGGTCGCTAATTGATTCTCACTGAGTCACGCGTCTTGCTGATGTTGGCGGCGAAACGCTGAAGGGGTGGTGTTGGTGGTGTGCTGAAAAGACCGCGTGAAATACGCAGACGACGAAAAGCCCAAGCTGTGCGAAATGTCTCGAATGGGTGTTTTTGTAAAAGCCAGAAACATGCGGGCTTCTTGAAAAATACGCTCGTTCAAAATTTGTAGCGCCGACTGTCGCAGGCTTGTTTTACAACAGCGTGTAAGGTGGGTCGTCGTCACGCCCATTTCATCGGCAAAGGCTTGAACGTTGCGACCAGTGGCGAAGTCTTTGCTGATCCTTTCCATGTAAGCTGCCACAAGACGGCCTGTGGCATCCGATTGTCTGTCTTGTATCCCTGCGGCACGTTCCAGCCAAATTCCAATCAAAGCAGCATGATAAAGGCTTGCCCGTTCAGAAAAAACAGCGCCGCTGTTGATTTCACGTTGAAGGTTTTCCACCAACGCAACGAATTTTCCCTGTTCTGTCGCGTCGCGAACCCGAAGATGAAGCGGCGAGGATGGCATCGTGATTTCACCGTCAGATGTGACCTCCATGATCGTTCCAAACACACCGGTTTTGAGTTCGAACCGATGCATAGAACCGCTTGGGATGAAAATTACCGAATTCGGACCGTAAGCGAATGTGTGGCCATTAAACGCGAGGCGACCTTGGCCTCGGGTGATCCAGATTAATCGGTGGTTGGCTACTGAGTGAAAAAGAGAAAAGGTCCAGTCAGGTTGACGCCCTATTTGTGCCAGTGACTGAATTTTGACTGGTAAAGATGTTACTGGATTTGTGGAATTTTGTAACGTCAATTTCCAGCCCTCAAAACGTCAATGTTCGAAAATGTAACTTATTGTTGGTCTATTTGCAAATTATACCAGTCGCGCATTCTTTTTCGGAACCACGTACGCTGACGTTTGGCATATTGCCGCGTTGCAATGGTGCCTTCTTCGATTGCGTATTCCAAACTGATTTCGCCCCGCAGGTGCCGCATCAATTCAGGAGCACCAATGGCTTGCAAAGCTGGATCATCACTCGGCCAAAGGTGTTGGTTTTGGATCACCTCCGCTAGGGCACCTTGCATTACCATTTCCTTGAAGCGGGTCGCAATTCGCGCGTTTAGCCAATCCTTTTCAGCTGATAAAACCACGGCAGTCGCCTTGTGTAAGGGGATCAAAGGCGGAGGGGTTTGGGCGTGCCACCGAGAAAAACTTTGATTGGTCGCCAGATACACCTCCAACGCACGGGCGACCCTTGCCCCATTTTGAATGTCAATTTTGTGATAATCGTCGGGGTGAAGCTTCTTTGAAAGCTCCGTGGCGCCGCTTTGATGCAACATTTTCTGCACATCATCACGCACCTCTTGGGGTGTTGCTGGGATTTCTGCCAACCCTTCGGTTAACGCCCTGAAATAAAGCCCCGTACCGCCCACAACGATCAATCGTTGGCCTGTGGCCTGAAGGGCAGACACTTCTCTCAACCAGCTTCCAACTGAATACTGCGCCCCGATCCCTACGTGTCCATACAGCGCATGGGGCACGGATTTTTCATCCTCTTTTGACGGCCTTGCCGTCAAGATGCGCCAGCAGTCATAGACCTGCAATGCATCCGCGTTAACGATGATCCCGCCAGAGTTGGCCGCAATTTTCATGGCAAGCGAAGATTTTCCTGACGCGGTAGGGCCAGCGATTAAAACAGGGCAGTCCGCTGGCACCTGGCTGATCAAGAAGTCAAAAGCATCTGCTGTGTGCATTTTTTGAGGTATCATCACGGTCGGTTGTTGCCCCTTGAGCCGAATTACTTCATCTTATGGAAAACGAAGGGCAGGGCGTCAAATGGCGGATAAAGCGGTTACCACGAAGTACAAACGAGTCCTTCTTAAAATTTCAGGCGAAGCCTTGATGGGGGATCAAGGGTTTGGGCTTCATCCACCAACGGTTCAACGTATCGCGAAAGAAGTAAAAGCCGTCCATGATATGGGTGTGGAAGTCTGCATGGTCATTGGCGGTGGCAACATTTTTAGGGGACTGCAAGGATCTGCCCAAGGGATGGAGCGAACGACTGCCGATTATATGGGGATGCTTGCAACCGTAATGAATGCGTTGGGAATGCAGTCTGCACTTGAAGATATTGGCATCTTTACGCGCGTAATTTCTGCAATTCCCATGGATCAGGTGTGCGAACCTTACATCAGACGGCGGGCAGTGCGACATTTGGAGAAATCCAGGGTCTGTATCTTTGCTGCGGGCACCGGAAACCCATATTTTACAACTGATACAGCCGCTACTTTGCGCGCCAGTGAAATGAGCTGCGAAGCCATTTTTAAGGGCACAAAAGTGGATGGGGTTTACGATAAAGACCCTGTTAAACATGAAGATGCTACGCGTTACGACCATGTCAGCTATGATGATGTGTTGCAAAAGCGATTGAATGTTATGGACGCCTCTGCGATTGCATTGGCGCGAGACAATGACCTGCCGATCATCGTGTTTTCTTTGGATGAACCTGGCGGTTTCTGTGGTATCTTGGAAGGAAAAGGTACCTTCACATTGGTGAATGGAAGCGAGAGCAAATAAGCGATGTCTGACGATCTTGATATTGACCTGGATGATCTGGAACGCCGCATGGCGGGCGCGATGTCTAACTTGAAAACTGAATTCGCATCTCTTCGCACAGGCCGTGCGTCTGGTTCGATGTTGGAACCTGTTATGGTGGACGCTTATGGCTCGCCAACACCACTAAACCAAATCGGAACTGTAAATGTCCCTGAACCGCGCATGGTTACGGTGAATATTTGGGACAAAAGCTTGGTGGGCCCTGCAGAAAAAGCCATTCGTGAGAGTGGGTTAGGGATCAATCCTCAACTAAATGGCACAATCATTATGTTGCCCATTCCTGAGTTGAATGAAGAGCGACGCCGTGAGTTGGGAAAAGTCGCCGCACAGTACGCTGAAAGTGCGCGTGTTGCCATGCGCAATGTGCGCCGGGACGGCATGGATCAGATCAAAAAAGCCAAAGCAGACGGTATGTCAGAAGACGACCAGAAGCTTTGGGAAGGCGAAGTTCAAGAGTTGACGGATAAAAGTATTAAATCTGTGGATGATGCTTTGGAATCAAAGCAAGCCGAGATTATGCAGGTTTAAGGATAGACCCATGGCCGACAAAAGCACACATGCCGGCCACGTGGCCATTATCATGGACGGAAATGGCCGATGGGCGCAGATGCGTGGAAAACCACGGCTTATGGGACACCACGCAGGGGCCAAACGGATTCGTGAAATCGTTGAAACCTGCCCTGATATTGGTGTGAAGCACCTCACTATTTTTGCGTTTTCCACTGAAAACTGGAAACGAACCCAGACCGAAGTTGCGGGTCTAATGCGTTTGTTCAAGCGCTATATCAGGCGCGAAATGCAAGATTTGATAGATCGCGGCGTACGCGTGCGTTTTATCGGTGATCGTGTGCGGCTTGAAGATCGTTTAGTGGCACTGATGGATGATTTGGAACTCGCAACGTCCCACAATGATCGCGTTCATTTGACGATAGCGCTGAATTATGGGGGGCGTGATGAAGTGACCCGCGCTGTAAAGCGCCTGGCCTATGACGTGGAAAAGGGTGAGGTCAGCCACAGTGATGTAAATGCAGAAGTGCTTTCGCGCTATTTGGATACGCATTTCTTGCCTGACCCTGATTTGGTTATCCGTACCAGTGGCGAAGCGCGCATTTCAAATTTCCTGCTTTGGCAGTCTGCTTATGCTGAATACGAATTTATCGACACACTTTGGCCAGACTTCACATCACAAGAATTTTGCAAGCTGGTGTCACGGTTCGGGACGCGCGAAAGACGTTTCGGGGGCGTCTTGGTATGAGTGCGGCGTCTTGGGATGATCTGAAGCTTAGAAGCATTTCAGCCGCATTTCAGCTTTTAGTTGCTTTGATTGCCATAATTTTTGCGCCCATGGGCATGCTTGTTCTGCTGTGGGCCTTGTTTTTGTTAATGCATTGGGAATTGTCAGCCATGTTCGGCTTGAGCAGGCGAAACCAGTTCATTGCCATCGGAATTGCAAGTTTTGTTGGACTGATCATCCCGGTCATTCCGGAAGCTGTGCAGTCGCACATCCTGGCCACTTTTTTGCTTCTCTCGCTGCCGCTTGTTTTTTCGGTTTCTCAAACAACCGAAAAACGCGGTTTGTTCGTTTGCTACGGTCTTTCTATGGCATTTGGCGTCCTATCGCTTTGGTACATTTTCACTACGCTCGGGCTGACCATTTTGCTGTTTCTTGTGGCGATCGTAATTCTTGCGGATGTGGCGGGCTATTTTGTCGGCAAAGCTGTGGGCGGACCCAAATTTTGGCCGGCAATAAGCCCGAAAAAGACTTGGTCCGGTACCATAGCGGGGTGGGGCGCAGGATTATTGGTGGGCATCATTGCGTCTTGGGTCTTTGGTACGTTGTGGGCCATACCCGCCGGTATATTAATCGCCTTTGGCGGTCAGATGGGTGATATCGCTGAAAGCGCAGTCAAAAGGCGTTTGGGAATTAAGGACAGTTCAGATCTGATCCCGGGCCATGGCGGCGTGCTGGATCGCTTTGATGCGTTGCTGGGTGCTGGTACGACAGCCATGGTTCTGATGATTTTTGTCTGAACCGATGAAGACAATTACGATATTCGGCGCGACCGGGTCCATTGGCCAAAATACTGTTGATCTGGTGGCGCGTGATCCTGAACATTTCAATGTTGTTGGATTGTCAGGTGCGGGAAATGTCCAGCAACTTGCAGCTGATGCCAAAAAACTAAATGCACAGATCGCTGTAACGGCCCAAGACGAAAGGTATTCAGAATTATCTGATTTGTTGTCAGGCACTGGCATTCAAGTGGCCGCGGGCCAAAACGCAATAAACGAGTTGGCAGAACGCAAAGCTGACATTGTGGTGTCATCCATTATTGGTGCCGCAGGTCTGGCACCAAGTTTGATTGCAGCGCAACAAGGGACACAGCTTGCACTTGCTAATAAGGAAAGTTTGGTCTGCGCAGGGCAGTTTTTGAAAACGACAGCGCGCAAAGCGGGCACCACGATTTTGCCTGTAGACAGTGAACATTCTGCGATTTTCCAAGCGCTTGTGGGAGAAGATATTTCTGCCGTTGAACGGGTCATCATTACCGCAAGTGGCGGTGCTTTTCGGGATTGGGATACTGCTGATTTAGCAAATGCGAGCCCCGAACAAGCGGCTTCTCATCCTAATTGGGACATGGGGCAGAAGATTACCATCGACAGCGCTTCATTGTTCAATAAGGCCATGGAAGTAATAGAAACTAAAGAGTTTTTTGATGTTCCTGCTGATGTGATTGAGGTGCTAATCCATCCCGAAAGTCTTGTTCACGCGTTGGTCGGGTTCAAAGATGGGGCGTTGATGGCCCACGTTGGACCGCCTGATATGCGCCATGCCATTGGGTTTGCTTTGTATCATCCAGATCGGGCTGAGTTGCCGGTCGAAAGATTGGATTTGGCAAGTATCGCAAATCTCAGTTTTAGGGCTGCTTGCGAAGATCGGCATCCGGCACTTCGAATAGCGCGTGAAGTAATGCGCCAAGGCGGGCTTTGGGGGGCTGCGTTCAACGCATCAAAAGAAGTCGCGCAAGACCGTTTTATTTCTAAAGACATCCGCTTTACCGATATGGCGGTTGTGGTGGAAAAGGTTTTGACAAAACTATCGGCCGATGGCGTGCTGTCGGATGGTGCTGCAAGTCTTGAAATTGTCCTGGCGGCTGATCAAATCGCCCGTGACGTGGCGCAAACGATTAAGGTCTAGAACATGTTTGAAGTTGGAAGCTTGATCAACGCTTTTGGTGGCATCGCCTGGCTGATTTTCTTCGCTGTTTTGGCGATCTCGATCATCGTCGCTGTTCATGAATTCGGTCACTACATTGTTGGGCGATGGTGTGGAATTCATGCAGATGTTTTTTCGGTTGGGTTTGGGCCAGTTTTGGCTACAAAAACAGATCGCCGCGGCACCCAGTGGCAACTCGCGGCGTTGCCCTTGGGGGGCTACGTTAAGTTCAAGGGTGATTCCAACGCCGCGAGTGTCGCGATGGATCCCGCTGGGCTGGGCCGCGATACGATGGCAGGTGCCCCCATTTGGGCACGCGCGGCCACGGCTGCCGCTGGCCCGATTTTTAACTTCATTTTGACCATCTGTTTGTTTTTTGGGCTGTTTGTTTCGCAAGGGCAATTGAGAGACAGTTTGGTGGTGGAAAGCCTTCAAAAATTGCCAGTGGCCCACCAAATCTTGCCAGGCGACAAAATTATTTCTGTGCGGGATATACCTGTTTCAACGCTGCGCGACCTTGGAACGGCTGTCGTTGCTGGCGATACAACACCTTTGTTGGATTACTTGGTGTTGCGCAACGGAGAAGAAATCGCGGTGCAAGGACCATATTTGGGCACCACTTACATTGATGGCGTTTCCCCCAATTCTGCTGCTTTGGATGCTGGTTTGCAGGAAGGTGATGTCATCGTTGAAGTCGATGGTACGGCCGTTTTCACATTGTCCCAGGTCGAAAAGTTGGTGCGCGCGTCGCAGGGCAAGGAACTGTCCCTTGCAGTTTGGAATGATGGCGCGGAGCGCCAAGTTTCTTTGGCGCCGCGCCGAACTGATTTGCCGACGGCAGATGGCGGGTTTGAAACACGTTGGCTCATGGGCGTCTTCGCAGGTATCTTTTTTGAACCCGGTGTCGATCCGTTGCCGGTGGGCCAGGCTTTGTCTTTAGCTGTGGAACGGACAGGTGATGTCATAACTGACAGCTTGAACGGGCTATATCACATTGTGACTGGTCGGATCAGTGCATGTAACCTTTCCGGGCCCATCACCATTGCCGAAACGTCGGGCCAAATGGCAGCGATGGGCACGATGACATTTCTGTCTTTCCTTGCGATTTTGTCGACTGGCATTGGCCTGATGAATTTGTTTCCGATTCCCATGCTGGATGGCGGGCATTTGGTTTTTTGCGCCTATGAAGCTGCAGTCGGGCGTCCACCCAGTGAACGGGCCATGCAAATTCTGATGTCTTTAGGCGTTGGCTTGGTGATGACGATGATGTTTTTTGCGATCCTGACAGATATCATCTGCTGACAAAGCAATTCCTGTGGATAACTTTTAGATCGTTTTGACACCCCTCAGACAAGGCGGTATCGGTTTTGTAAGTAAGTTTTGATCTGGGGGGATCGCTTTCGTGGCCCATACTTTTTTCCTTCGTGCCCAGAGCGCAATGCGTTCGCTGGTCGCTTTGTTCCTGGTCTTGGCATTTTTACCATTGGCTGCGTCCGCCCAATCCATTCGTGTGAATGGATTTGAGGTAGAGGGGAATAAGCGGATCGAAACAGCGACTATTCAATCCATAGCGGGTATTCAACGCGGGGATAACGTCAGCGATTCAGGGGTCAATGAAGCGGCCCAAAGGTTGCGCGAAAGTGGGTTGTTTGAATCCGTTTCTGTGACTGTACGCGGGAACACAGTTGTATTTGTCGTTGTGGAGCGACCCACCATCAATGAAGTTGTTTTCGAAGGCAATTCGCGCCTGAAGGATGAAGACTTGCGCAGAATCGTCAGGTCTGTACCCCGACGTGTTTACGACCCGGTGATTGCAGAAGAGGACGCCAGTCGCATCGCTGAGGCATATGCAACTCAAGGCCGGATCACGGCAACCGTTACCCCGCGCATTGTACGCCGTTCTGACAATCGTGTTGATCTGGTTTATGAGATTGTCGAAGGTGGTGTCGTCGAAATCGAACGTGTTTCCTTTGTCGGAAATCGTAACTTTTCGGACCGACGCCTGCGCCGCGTTGTTCAGAGTAAACAGGCTGGTTTGTTCCGCGCGTTGGTGAAAAGTGATACGTTCGTTGAAGATCGAATTGAATTTGATAAGCAAGTCCTACGCGATTTTTATCAATCTCGCGGGTACATTGATTTTCAGGTCATTTCTGTAACGTCTCAACTTACGCCCAACCGCGATGGCTTCCTTGTAACATTTCGTGTTCAAGAAGGTCAGCAGTTCACCTTTGGGGAAATGACGGTTTCAAGCGATTTGGCTGAAGTTGACACGGAAGTTTTTGAACCAAAGATCAAGATCCGACCAGGAACGACTTATAACCCTGTGGCCGTTGAAAATGCCATAACACGTATGGAAATTCATGCAGAACGCAGCGGTTTGAACTTTATTCGGGTCGAACCAGATATTTCGCGTAACGATGCTGAATTGAGCTTGGATATTGATTTTGCACTTACCAAAGGCCCGCGGATTTTTGTAGAGCGCATTGATATTGAGGGGAACACCACCACTCAAGACCGGGTTATCCGCCGTGAATTCGATATCGTAGAAGGGGATCCGTTCAATCCTCGATCAATCCGGGCGACTGCTGAACGCATCCGTGCATTGGGATATTTCAGTGATGCACAAGTGAATGCGCGCGAAGGATCTTCGCCTAACTCAGTTATTGTGGAAGTGGATGTTGAAGAACAATCTACGGGCAACTTGACCTTTGGTGCGAACTACAACTCCACAGATGGAATTGGTCTTGCCGCCAGTTTTTCTCAAAGCAACTTTTTGGGTCGCGGACAACGGCTTGCTTTTGGCTTGAATACCGGGCGGACGGCGCGCAGCTTGAACTTTTCTTTTGATGAACCTGCCTTACTGGACCGCGATTTGTTGTTTGGCTTTGATATGAGTTATCGACTGACGGACAACAACAATGCGCGGTATGACACCAGCGCTTTCCGGATTTCTCCGCGTATCGGTTTCCCAGTCAGCGAGAACGGCCGTGTCACGCTGCGCGCTTTCGGTGACTCACTAAAAATGTTTGATGTAACGACACCGGCCGGCGGTGTAATCGATACTGAAGCCGCGCTTGGGCGGCGAAACGTTTTGGGGCTTGGTTATACCTATAGCTTTGACAACCGCCGCTCGGGCTTGGATCCGAAGACCGCCTTCTATTTCCGGTTTGGACAAGACCTGGGGGTTGGTGAAGACAGCAATGGCGGCGATGTTCGCTTTTTGCGATCATCGCTTTCAACAGGCGTAGAGACGCATGTGCTGAATGAGGACGTCACTTTAACCGCGATATTTGAAGCAGGCGCTTTACATTTCGACGAAGGTGTTAGCCGCGTTAATGATCGTTTCTTTATTGGTTCCGGCCAGATGCGGGGATTTGAAGCCGGTGGCTGGGGACCGCGCCAAGTTAACGGGTCTGATGATGACGCGATTGGCGGGAATTACTTTGCGGTTGCGCGATTTGAAGCACAGTTTCCACTTGGGCTTCCTGATGAATACGGAATTTCGGGGGGTGCATTCGTTGACGTGGGGTCAGTATGGGGGTTGGATCCAGGAACAACGGTTGGGCAAACTGGCGTTTTGTATGACGACGCGTCGGTACGCGCGGTGGCGGGCGTCTCATTGTTCTGGAAAACGCCGATCGGTCCTTTGCGTTTCAACTTCACCGAAACGATCAAGAAAGAAACTCTAGATCGTGATACCTCGTTCGATTTGACGATCTCTACCAGTTTCTAATGGCTCGACTGGTCCAGGTTTGGGTTTTTCTAGCCACGGCATTCCTTGCCAATGCCGTGGCAGCCCAAAGCGTGGGTATCTTATTGATCAATTCCGATGAAGTTTACCAAAGATCGGCTTTTGCAGCATTTTTACGAAATGGAACGGAAGCAAATCGCGTTGCCTTGTCTGAAGAAAATGCGGAATTGTTTGCGTCCCTTGAAGCGGAAGAACTGTCTTTAACGCAGCAGCGGCCAACAATGGACCCGGTGGATTTTCAGGCGGCCGCTGGGGAGTTTGACGCAAAGGTCAAACGCACACGCAGAGAGCAAGATCAAAAAGAGCTAAACTTGCAACAGTCTCTGTTGGCCGTTCGCCGAGAATTTTTCACGCGCATTCAGCCCGTCGTTTTGGAAATTATGCGTGAACGCGGCGCGAGTGTAGTGTTGGAAGAGGGAAGCGTTTTGTTCGGTCTTCAAGACATTTTAATCACCGATCTAGTGATTTCGCGTGTCGATGAAGCGTTTACGCGCGCCCAACAAAGTCAAGATGACCAATAAGTGCGATGGTGCTTGATGGGATGTCTTTCCCTTGCTAGGCCAACCTAAGCAATTCGGGGATGACAGATGGCAGATTTGGCGCAAGCAGACATTCAACAAATTCAAGCGATATTGCCTCACCGATATCCGTTCTTGTTGGTCGACAAAGTTGTGGACATTGACGGCGTAACTTCCGCCAAAGGCATTAAAAATGTAACCATGAATGAACCTCATTTTCAGGGGCATTTTCCAGGGACACCAATCATGCCTGGAGTGACTATTGTCGAAGCCATGGCCCAAACAGCAGGTGTTATGGTGGGGGTTACCAAAGAACTAGCTGGCACAAATTTCCTGATCTACTTCATGGCGATTGATAAGTGTAAGTTTCGTCGAAAAGTCATTCCCGGCGATGTATTGGAAATGACTATTGAAACGGTGCGCGGCGGTTCGAAAATCTGGAAATTCAAAGGTCGCGCCATGGTTGGTGATGAAATGGCTGCCGAGGCTGAGTTTACCGCGATGGTCGATTTGCCTGAGGCATAAAGCATGACCATTGATCCAACAGCACAAGTGCACCCAAGCGCAATCGTTGAAGACGGCGCGACGATTGGACCGGGCTGCAAAGTCGGTCCATTCTCCTTGATTGATGCAGGGGTTTCTTTGGGGCGCAACGTGGAACTTACCAGCCACGTTGTCGTGAAGGGCGATACCAGCATTGGAGATGACACACTGGTGCATGCATTCGCTGTTATCGGTGAAATTCCGCAGGACAAAAAGTTTCAAGGTGAAAGCACTCGTCTTGAGATTGGCGCCCGTTGTCGTATTCGCGAACACGTGACCATCAACACAGGGACAGCAGGTGGCGGTGGCTTGACTGCTGTTGGCGATGATTGCCTTTTGATGGCAGGCTGCCACGTGGCCCATGACGCTGTTATCGGCAATCGCGTAATTTTGGTGAATTCTGCAGCAATTGCGGGCCATGTCGTTATCGAAGACGACGTGATTATTGGTGGTCTGTGCGGAGTGCACCAATTTGTTCGGATCGGAAGGGGCGCCATAATCGGTGCTGTGACCATGGTCACCAATGACGTGATCCCATTTGGTTTGGTTCAAGCGCCACGTGGTGAATTGTCAGGTTTAAATTTGGTGGGCTTGAAACGCCGTGGCGTTGCGCGTTCAGATATAACTGCCTTACGCGCAGCGTTCCAAATGTTGGCGCAGGGTGAAGGCGCTTTTCAAGACCGTGCACGTAAATTGGGCAAAGAAACAGACAGCGAATATGTCCAAACCATTGTTGATTTCGTGTTGGGCAATTCGGGCCGATCGTTTTTGACGCCCGGCACAGGGCAATAAGCTCATGCTTGCGCTTGTCGCCGGGCAGGGCGATTTACCCACCCGCGTCGCGGCGCGCTGCGATCGTTGGCCTTTGGTGGCAGCTTTGGATGGATTTGCGCCTGACGAACTGCTTCCCGAAATCACTTTTCGCTTGGAAACTTTGGGGACACTGCTGCAAACACTGGCCAAAGCGGGTGTCTCTGAGGTGTGTTTTGCTGGCGCAATACACCGGCCAACTTTGAATCCAGACTTGATTGACCAAGCGACGGCACCGTTGGTCCCCAAAATCCTTGAAGCCTTGCGCGATGGCGACGGGGGCGCTTTGGCGATCATTATTCGGGTGTTTGAAGCTGCGGGTTTCAAAGTGCGATCTGCATCGGAATTTGTGCCAGATTTCTTATTGCCCGCGGGTGATGCAACCAAACTTGCTGTCAGTGATCAAAATCTCAAAGATATTGAACGCGCAAAGGCCGTTTTGTCAGCTTTGTCCCCGTTGGACGTTGGGCAAGCATGTGTAGCAAGCGCGGGGCAAATCATCGCTGTGGAATCTGTGGCTGGAACGGATTGGATGCTGTCCAGTTTGACCCGAAGGTCCGAACGCGTGCCCACAGGTGGTATGCTTGTTAAGGCCCCCAAGATTGGCCAAGATTTGCGCGTCGATATGCCCACGATCGGTATTGAAACGGTAGAAGCGGCAGCCGCTGCGCGACTGCGCGGGATTGCTTTTGCGGCTGGTCAGGTGATGGTTCTTGATCCTGAGCTAACCATAGAACGCGCTAATCAACTGGGTTTGATTTTGCACGGGACCGGACCATTGTCGTGAGGGTGTTTATAACAGCGGGTGAAGCGTCAGGCGATCGTTTGGGCGCGGATTTGATCAATGGACTAAGATCGCTTGATCCGACTATGGAATTTAAAGGGATTGGTGGTCCGCGCATGATCGGCCAAGGCCTGAGCAGTTTGTTCGACATGTCCGAACTGTCGGTTATGGGGTTGATGGAAATACTTCCAAAATATTTTGATCTAAAAAAACGGATCGCCCAAACGGCTGAAGCGGCAGTGGATTGGCAAGCCGACGTTGTTATTACCATCGATGCGCCTGAATTTTCCCTGCGTGTCGCTGACAAGGTGAAAGCGCAGTCGAACATTCCCACTGTTCATTACGTTGCCCCCAGTGTTTGGGCATGGCGCCCGGGACGTGCGGCCAAAATGGCGGCCCATGTCAATCATGTTTTGGCGCTTTTGCCATTTGAACCACCCTTTATGCAAAAAGCTGGCATGACCTGTGATTTTGTTGGGCATCCTGTTGTTCAAGATCCAGAAATATCTTTGGCCGATATTCAATCCTTTCGAACTGCGCATAATCTGTCGGAAAATACGTTGGTAGTTTTGCCTGGCTCCCGGCGGTCAGAAATCGATCGGCTTATGCCTGTTTTTTCCGATGTTATGGCCCGCGAAGAATTTGTCGAATTTGATTGGGTATTACCGACACTTCCGCACCTTGTTCCACATTTGGAAAGGCACATAAATTCCCTGGCGCGAAAGCCGTTTATGGTTGTGGGGGATGCGTCTCAGGCGGATGCTGCGGCGCACATGCGGCGCACTGCCTTTGCTGCATCTGGGGCTGCGTTGGCGGCGTCTGGTACTGTTTCGCTGGAATTGGCCAGTGTTGGAACGCCGATGGTGATTGCTTACGATATGCAATGGCTGTCACGGCAAATTATCGGCCGGATGTTGCGCGTGGATACAGTGACATTGGTAAACTTGGTGTCCGAAACACGAGCAGTACCGGAGTTTATTGGCGCAAATTGCAAACCAGATTTGATCGCTGATGGTCTGCAAGATGTTATTCAGAACCCGATGGATCAAAAAGCGGCTATGGCATCGACGATGCAGCGTTTGGGGAAGGGCGGCGTGTCCCCGGGTATACGGGCCGCCCAATCTGTCATTAACTTTTTGCAGCGCTGATCCAACCGCCGCCCAAAACCCGTGACCCATCTTGATCATAAAAAACGCATGCCTGTCCTGGGGCAACACCCGCTTCCGCTGCCGCCAGAGTTACCATTGCTTCCGTCGGGCTGATGGGCGTGATCGTGGCTTCCGCTGGCGGCCGTGTTGACCGTACCTTGACGTCCAGAATGTGCTTTTCTGATGAATCAAATGGATGATCCCCCAGCCAGTTCACCTCTTTCAGGTGCAAAGTTCGTGTGGCCAGCATGTGCTTTGGGCCCACAACCACCTCGCGACTATCTGGGTCCAATTTTACAACATACATGGGTTCGGCCAAACCACCGATCCCCAGCCCACGCCGCTGGCCAATCGTAAAGTTAATAACGCCCTCATGATTACCGACCACACCACCGTTTTGGTCCACGATATGACCTGGCTGGGCGGACCCAGGACGCAATTTTTCAATCACTGCGGCATAATCGCCATCGGGCACAAAGCAAATATCTTGGCTGTCGGGTTTATCTGCGACAGATAAACCGTGCTTTTCCGCCAGCGCACGGGTTTGCGCTTTTGAATGCAAATGCCCCAAAGGAAACCGCAGGTATTCCAATTGCTGCTGCGTGGTGGAAAATAGAAAATAGCTTTGATCACGGACAGGATCAGCCGCGCGATGCAGCTGAGCACTTTTCTGACCATCAAACCGTTGGATGTAATGGCCCGTTGCCATGCAATCTGCATCCAGATCTTTCGCGGTTTCTAAAAGATCTTTGAATTTGACCCGTTCATTGCAGCGAATGCACGGGACGGGCGTCGCACCGGCCAAATAACTGTCAGCAAACTCATCGATGACCGCATCTTTGAATGTGTTTTCATAGTCCAAAACATAATGCGGGAAGCCCAGTTTTTCGGCAACGCGGCGGGCATCATGGATGTCCGTTCCCGCACAGCATGCACCCTTTTTGGCCAGGGCAGCGCCATGGTCATAGAGTTGCAGGGTAACGCCCACGACATCATATCCTTGGCTTGCCAATTCTGCGGCCACAACGGAACTGTCCACGCCCCCAGACATTGCCACAACCACTCGTGTTTCAGCGGGTGACTTGGCAAATCCTAAAGAGTTTAGCTTTGTCTCGGTCATGGCCAACGACATGTTCATTCTCCAGTGTGATCCATATAAATATAGGAAAATACAACCTATTCTCGATGGGATGCTTCATGCTGCTTTAAGCCTAACCTGTACAGATGCGAAAGGGGTGATTGGGAAAAGGAAATTCGAGGTGTATCTGCGCAAAATTGACGGACCGCGCACGGTGACGTTGCCCGATGGGCAAACGTTGTCACAAGCGGACTTACCAGAACCGGAATGCACGCGGTGGGTGGCATCTCGTAAAGCTGTTTTGGTTAAGGCGGTGGAGTTCGGACTGATTGATATTGCGACTGCTTTGCAGCGCTATGGGTTAAGCAAAGAAGAATTCGATGAATGGCGGAATGCCTTTATTGCAAATGGTGAAACCGGCTTACGTGTGACAAAACGTTAACCATGCAACTCTGAATGGTATTGAATGCCGGTAGATATCGAGTAACGTGTAATTAACCTTTGTGAGTGAAGGTGTGTGCGATCATTAACCATGGGGGCACGATATGCGTATTTTACTTATCGAAGACGATCCGGCCACGTCCAAAAGCATCGAGATGATGTTGGGGCATGCAAATCTGAATGTTTACGCCACAAATATGGGTGAAGAAGGTTTGGATCTGGCCAAACTTTATGACTACGACTTGATCTTGCTCGATCTTGGCCTGCCCGACATGAATGGGTACGAAGTTCTAAGGCATCTACGTTTGGCAAGAATTGAAACGCCTATTTTGATCCTTTCTGGAGATTCCGACACTGACAGCAAAATCAAGGGTTTTGGAATTGGTGCCGATGACTATTTGACCAAACCATTTCACCGAGAAGAATTGGTGGCCCGGATCCACGCGATTATCCGTCGTTCGAAAGGGCATTCGCAGTCCATCATTGAAGTTGGGGATGTCCACATCAACTTGGACACAAAAACTGTGGAAGCGCGCGGCAAGCCAGTCCACCTAACTGGCAAAGAATACCAAATGCTAGAGTTGCTGAGCCTGCGTAAAGGAACGACGCTCACCAAGGAAATGTTCCTCAACCATCTGTACGGCGGGATGGATGAGCCAGAACTGAAAATCATCGACGTCTTCATATGCAAACTGCGTAAGAAACTTGCGTCCGCAACAGATGGACAAAGCTATATCGAAACAGTTTGGGGTCGCGGCTATGTTTTGCGCGATCCACAACCGGTGGACGTTGACCATCGTCTAGCTGCAATGGCCTAATCTGAAAATACCTGCGAATAGTTTCGTTATTCGCACGTCCAAATCTGGACGGTGGCCCCCCTTGCTTCTACCTTCACGGTGAACATGCGGGGGCTTCGTTTTGACTGAACATGACATTGATGGGTTAACTGAAGAACAAGCGAAGACATTGCTTGAAAGCCTGTCACAAGAGCTGGCCGCAGCGAACACTGCCTATCATAGCGAAGACGCGCCAAAGATCGATGACGCGTCTTACGATGCCAAGAAGCGACTAAACGCAGCGATTGAAGCAAAATTTCCCCATTTAAAACGCGAAGACAGTCCCAGTGATCAAGTCGGGGCAGCACCTTCCGTGGGTTTTGGAAAAATTAAGCACGCGGTGCCGATGCTTTCTTTGGCAAATGCATTCACGGATGAAGATGTTTACGCGTTTGCTGATCGTGTCGCAAAGTTCTTGGGGGTTGATGTTACACACCTTCAATTTACGGCAGAACCAAAAATTGACGGGCTTTCGTTATCTATTCGATATGAAAATGGCCATTTGGTGTACGCTGCAACGCGTGGGGATGGTGAAACTGGTGAAAATGTAACCAACAACGTGCGAACCATCACGGATATTCCAAATCAGCTGTCAAACGCCCCCGAAGTGCTGGAAGTGCGGGGCGAAGTATATATGTCCCACGCTGACTTTGTGGCTTTGAATGCCAAACAAGAAAAAGCGGAACAAAAAACATTTGCGAACCCACGAAATGCCGCCGCGGGTTCATTGCGTCAGCTGGATGCCAGTATAACAAAATCACGGCCTTTGCGGTTTTTTGCTTATGCTTTGGGCGCACAATCTGCCCCTTTGGCGGATACTCAGCTTGGGACGGTTGCCACTTTAAAAAGCTTGGGGTTTTCGACAAATAGTTTGATGCAAGTCTTTGAAAATGTGGCCGATATGGTGGACCATTATCGTCATATTGAACGCAGCCGGGCCGATTTGGGATATGATATTGATGGTGTCGTTTACAAAGTTGATGCCTTAGATTTGCAAGCCCGTCTTGGGTTCCGGTCCACGACCCCTCGATGGGCGATCGCCCATAAGTTCCCAGCGGAAACGGCTTGGACCCGCTTGCGTGAAATTGAAATTCAAGTCGGCCGCACAGGCGCGCTTTCCCCTGTGGCACGACTTGAACCGGTGAACGTGGGGGGCGTCTTGGTTTCCAATGCGACTTTACACAATGAAGATTACATCAAAGGTTTGGACAGCAAAGGGAACCCAATTCGCGGCGGCAAAGACATTCGCGAAGGCGATTTGGTGCAGGTGTATCGGGCTGGTGATGTGATTCCGAAGGTAGCCGATGTGGATCTGTCACAACGCACGGAGCTGGAACCCTTTGATTTTGAGAGAAAATTAGAGGAACTAAATATCCCAGGGCACCGCAAACCCGGGGATGCCGTGTGGCGATATGCCGGTGATGAACCGATGGATGAAGTTGCCATTGAAGCGTTGAAACACTTTGTGTCGCGGGGCGCATTCGACATTGAAGGGTTAGGGGCCAAGCAAATCGAAATGTTTTTCTCCGACCCGGATCTGCCAATACGGCATCCGGCAGATATATTCACACTGCAACACCGTGATGCACAAAACATTCCTAAGTTGGCAAACCGAACGGGATGGGGGGAAAGATCTGCCCTAAATCTTTTTCAGGCGATTGAAGATAAAAGACAAATTGAACTGCACCGCGTCATCTTTGGCCTGGGAATTCGCCATGTAGGAGAGTCCGCAGCAAAGGTTTTGGCGCAATCCTTTGGGTCTTGGGAAAATTTCCGAGCTTCAATGGCGGCGGCATTGCCTGGCACGCCCGAACGCGCGGAATTGGAAGGTATCGATGGAATCGGCCCTGTGATGGCGGAATCGGTTGTGGCGGCGTTTCAATCTCCTCAAGCCGCTGAAAAGATTGATGAATTGGCAAATCATCTTTCAATCAAACCCGCTGAACAGTTAGGCCAGTCTGACAGCCCAGTGGCGGGCAAAACCTTGGTCTTTACCGGAACATTGGTCAAAATGACCCGGTCCGAGGCGAAAGCCCGGGCGGAATCGCTTGGGGCCAAGGTCGCGGGTTCGGTTTCTGCAAAGACGGATCTTTTGATTGCGGGGCCCGGTGCCGGGTCTAAGGCAAAGAAAGCTACAGATTTGGGGATCGAAACCATCGATGAAGATCAGTGGATAGAGTTGATTTCTGATCAATGACAGGACGCCCGGAAATACTTTTCCCGTTGTTTGCGGATCTGACCTCGCTCGATGGCGTGGGTCCAAAAACTGCGCTTAATTTCAGTGGTTTAGGGGTGGAGAAACCCCGTGACCTGGCCCTAACGTTGCCCCATACGGTAATTAATCGAACGCCGGTCGAAAGCGTACAGGGGCATCCAGCGGGAACGATTGTCAGTGTTGAACTTACCGTTCTAAGGCATACACCGCCGCGCCAACGCGGCAGGCCCCATCGTGTGCTGTGTGAAGATGCGCAAACCACTGTTGAGCTTGTGTTTTTCCATGCGCGTGGTCCTTATTTGGACAACCTGTTGCCCGTTGGGGAACGGCGGCTTGTATCAGGTAAGTTAGAGGTTTTTGACGGTCGTGCGCAGATTGCGCACCCGGACCATGTATTGCCGATTTCAGATGCCGAAAAATTGCCCCGTTTTGAAGCTGTGTATCCCTTAACGGCGGGAATCACGCAAAAAATCATGGCCAAAGCCACTTCTGCGGCTGTGGACCTGGTGCCTTCTTTGGATGAATGGATCGAACCATCGGTTTTGAAGCAGTCTGAATGGCCGGATTTCGGAACGGCTTTGCAGGCGGCCCATGCGCCAAATTCTGAACAAGATGTGCAAGCCACCACGCCTGCGCGACAACGGCTGGCTTATGATGAATTTTTGGCTCATCAGGTGACCAAGGCCATCGCACGATCCCAAGTGCGCGGGAAAAAAGGCAGTGAAAACAAGGGGGACGGTGCCTTGATGGACCGTGTTCTGACGCAACTGCCTTACACACCCACCGGCGCACAGACGCGTGCTGTTTCTGAAATTTGCGGGGATATGGCGTCCAACAAGCGCATGAACCGGTTGCTGCAAGGCGATGTCGGGTCGGGCAAAACCCTTGTGGCATTCATGGCGCTGTTGCGCGCGGTAGAAGCGGGCGGACAGGGCGTTTTGATGGCCCCGACCGAGATTTTAGCCGCCCAACACCGCGAAGGATTGGCTGAATTGGCGGCCCAAGCGGGGGTGCGCTTGGACATTCTGACAGGCCGCGACAAGGGACCTGGTCGTGCGCAGAAGTTGGCGGATCTGGCGGACGGAAGCATTGATATTTTGGTGGGCACCCATGCCGTTTTTCAGGTGGGTGTGGTGTTCAAAGACCTGCGTTTGGCGGTGATCGACGAACAGCACAGGTTTGGGGTGAACCAGCGCTTGGCCCTTGGTGAGAAGGGGGCGTTGGCGGATGTCCTGGTGATGACCGCAACGCCGATCCCAAGATCCTTGGAACTGGCACAATACGGCGACATGGACGTGTCAATTTTGGATGAAAAGCCCCCGGGTCGAAAGCCCATTGCCACCGCTGTGGTGCCCATGGGTCGGATGGCAGATGTGGTTGCCAAACTACAAGATGCTGTGTCCGAAGGGCGGCAGGCATACTGGGTTTGTCCCTTGGTGGAAGAAAGCGAAGTGCTGGATCTGACCGCCGCAGAGGAACGATTTAAACTGTTGCGCGCCGCCTTTGGCGAAGGCGTTGTTGGCCTGGTGCATGGCCAAATGCCACCCGCTGACAAGGACGCCGCCATGGCCAAATTCGTTGCAGGGGACACAAAGATTTTGGTGGCCACCACTGTGATCGAAGTGGGCGTGAACGTGCCCAACGCCACCATTATGGTGATAGAACGCGCCGAAAGTTTTGGTTTGGCGCAGCTGCACCAATTACGCGGCCGCGTGGGGCGTGGATCGCAGGCCAGTACGTGCTTGTTGATGTATCAGGCACCTTTGTCTGAAAATGGCGAACGGCGCTTAGCGATCATGCGGGAAACAGAAGATGGGTTTCGGATCGCGAACGAGGATTTGTCCATGCGTGGGGCCGGGGATGTGATTGGAACCGCGCAATCAGGGGTGCCGCGGTTCAAAATAGCGGATTTGGAGCGGCAAGCGGGATTGATGGCCACGGCCCAAAAGGACGCGCGGATGTTGTTGGATCAAGATCCAGGGTTAACAAGCGCGCGCGGCAAGGCAGTCAGAACATTGCTGTGGTTGATGGAACAAGACAAAGCAATTCGTTTAATATCAGTGGGTTAGCAGGAATCTGTTGGCGATAGGGCCTGCTGAAAACACGTTTTGTTCACAAATGTTCTTAAAAAGTTCTTTACAAATCGTTTCTGAAATGAGAACAAAGGTGCAACAAACGACAAAACACATTGAGAGCAGACCGATGAAAACTTGGATCAAAAGCCACCCAGAGACAATCGCCGCAATCAAAGATGCCGTTGGCGTTTTTGCTTTGATGTCAATGCTTTACATCGCGCTGTTCATTCCTGCCATCTAACGAAATTTCTGCCTGCACATCCGCACCGGAACGCGTTTCATATCCCACATTTGAAACGCCTGACTGCCGTCACTTTTCTGTCCAGACTGCCTCTGGGACAGAGTTTTCCGGGTCCCTTGCGAGGTGCTGACTTGCCGCCGCCTTTGGTATCCCCAAAGTGCGGCGGTTTTTTTATCATTTGGATCTAACTATTTGATTAGGCAGTGGTTTTTTGTCTTCGCGTCGGCCATGGCATCAAGCGTTGCTTCCAGGGCCAACATGATGGACGCATGGCGATTTTTAAAATCAATCGCGGGGGTCAAAACCTCAAACCCGTCGAAGGGTGTGCCTGGGCGTTCACCGCTGCCCGCCAACATGCCTGCCAGGGCATCGCGCGCCGCCTTCACCTCTTGTTCATTTCTGCCCAAGATATTGCTGGCAGACAAAGATGCACTGGCTTGACCCAATGCGCAGGCTTTCACGTCTTGTCCGAAATCAGCGATGCGCCCATCGGAATTCATAGTCACATCCACGGTGACTTTTGACCCACACTGCGGGGACCGGCGCATGGCACTGCCTTGTGGGGCGGACAGACGTGCCGCAAACGGCATTTCTGCGGCCAACGCCAGAATGCGAGACGAGTAGAGTTGCATCAAATCGGTGTCTGCGCCCACGGCTTGGCCTTTCGCGTTTCCCTGCATAGATAGGCTGCAACACCGCAAACGGAAAGGGTGCACGATGATCGATTTGACCGGACTGAAATATGATGATCGCGGATTGATCCCGGTGATTGCCCAATCGGCGGACACGGGCGAGGTTTTGATGATGGCCTGGGCCAATCAGGACGCTTTGCGCCAAACCTTGGAAACGGGCCGGATGACATATTGGTCGCGGTCACGGCAAAGTTTTTGGGTGAAGGGTGAAACCAGCGGGCACACGCAGGACATCGTTGATCTGAGGATTGATTGTGACCAGGACGCTGTTTTGGCGATAGTGCGTCAAAAAGGTGCGGCGTGTCACACCAACCGGCGCAACTGTTTTTACACGTCCATTCTTGGAGACCAGCCCGAAGAACTTTTTGGCCCAGAAGCCTGAAGCCCCACCAACATTAAAACGTCTGATGGCGATAACCCATCTTTACGGTAAGCGGCGATTGCGCGCGCGTCGTCCCGCTTGGCCAGGCGCTTGCCGTGTTCATCGGTCATCAGTCGATGGTGGTGGTATTTGGGGGTGGGCAGGTCCAAGGCACTTTGCAATAGTACGTGGATTTTTGTGGCTTCGAACAGATCTGCGCCGCGCACCACATGGGTTATGCCGCTGAATGCATCATCCACCACCACGGCCAAGTGATATGCGGCATCCAAGCCTTTGCGGCTGATGACAGGATCGCCGATGTGGCGTTGTGTGTGCGGGGCTGCCACCACCGTGTTGGCGGTTTCAATGCCCATTCCGTCAACCTGAATAAAACTTCGCCCCGGCGCGTGGGCCAATTCCATATCCAGACGCAGGGCCATGTTTTCGGGCATTTGGGTTGGTTTGGGTTTGTGCCGGCACGTGCCGGGATAGATCACACCGTGGGGCCCTGAAAGGGGCGCGCCGTGTTGGGGCGCGCTGACGGCTTGGGCAATGTCACGGCGGGTACAATCGCACGGGTAAATCAGCCCCAGATCCCAAAGCTTTTGAAGTGCGTTTTTGTAAGCCGCCCCACGTTCAGATTGCCGGATCACCGGTTGCGCCCATGTCAGGCCCAACCAAGCCATGTCGTCATACATCTGGGCTTCCCAATGGTCGCGGGACCGGGATTGGTCCAAGTCTTCCATGCGGACGTGGAATTCGCCCTCCAAGGCTTGGGCTAAGCGAAATGCAGTCATGGCAGAAAAGGCATGGCCCAAGTGCAAAGGCCCCGTTGGGGACGGGGCAAACCGGGTGCGGATCATTGACGGCGCAGGACCATCACGTCGGACCCCATATTTTTGCCCGGCAAATGGGGGCCGTTTTCTCTGAAGACGACTGTGCAGGTATTGGCGTTTTGGGCCGCTTGAAGGGCTGCGTCATAACTGCCTTCAGCGATGGTGGGATCATTGAACGACAGTGCCAAAAGCCCACCCGGGGCCAGTTTGGACAGCACCAAATCCAAAGTTTCTGGCGGGGCCGCGCCCAAAGAAATCACCCCAGTGGCGACTATCGCGTCATAGGTTCCGCGCGTGATGTCCAAAGTGCCTGGTTGGGATTGCCACAACGCCCCATAAACGGCGCGGGTTTGCGCAAAGTCCAGCATTTGTGCGGATATATCGGTGCCGTCGATTTTGGTGAAACCAATGTCTTTGAGGGCCAGACCCGACAAGCCCGTGCCACACCCAAAGTCCAAAACGCGTGCAGTATACGGCACCCGACCGTCCAGCGCATTGGCGATACGTGCAGGGGTGGCATAACCGGCCCCAGTGACATCCGCATCATAAGTGGCGGCCCAATCAGCATACATTGCCAGGGTTTCTTCCACGGGGCGTGGGACCCACAGGGGTTCTTTCAGGGTGTCGTGGCGATCATCGCTCATTCTTCCACTTTAACGGGAATGCACACCTGTGCAAGCCAGTCCGAGAAGGACATTTTGGCGCGGTCTGTGTAAGCCTTGTACCGGTTTTTGCGGTTCTTACGGCCCCCTTTGACCCCATCAACTGGTGGAAACAGGCCGAAGTTCACGTTCATGGGTTGGAACGTTTTGGCATCCGCGCCGCCAGTGATGTGGGTGATCAAAGCACCGCTTGCCGTTTCTGCGGGCGGGGGGGTAATCGTGTGACCTTGGATTTCGGCGGCGGCCATACGCCCGGCGATCAAGCCCATGGCGGCACTTTCCACGTATCCTTCCACGCCTGTGATCTGGCCTGCAAAGCGGATGTTAGGCCGCGACTTCAGACGCATTTGATCATCCAACAGCGTAGGCGAATTCAAGAACGTGTTGCGATGAATGCCCCCCAGACGTGCAAATTCCGCGTCTTCCAACCCAGGGATCATGCGCAAAACTTCCTTTTGCGCGCCGTATTTCATCTTGGTTTGGAACCCCACGATGTTGAACAACGTCCCCAACGCGTTGTCGCGGCGCAGTTGCACCACGGCATAAGCTTTGTTTTCAAGATCATGGGCATTGGTGAGGCCCACAGGTTTCATCGGGCCAAATCGCAACGTTTCACGGCCCCGTTCCGCCATGATTTCGATGGGCAAGCACCCATCAAAATAACCGGCGGTTTCCCCGGGTTTGAATTCCGCTTTTTCGGCGGCCAGCAGGGCATCAATAAACGCCTCGTACTGGTCTTTGGTCATCGGGCAATTCAGGTATGCTTTTTGTTCTTCTTCAGTTTCACCCTTGTCATACCGCGACTGCATCCATGCGACATCCATGTTAATGCTTTCGGCGTAAATGATGGGGGCGATGGCATCGAAAAACGCCAGGGCTTCCGCGCCGGTTTCTGCTTGAATGGCTGTGGCCAAATCAGAGCTTGTCAAAGGACCCGTGGCGAAAATCCAAGTGCCGTCTTCGGGCAGGGTGGTGATTTCTTCGCCCACGATTTCAATCAATGGATGGGCGTGCAGCGCGGCCGTGACCGATTTGGCAAAGGGTTCGCGATCCACCGCCAAGGCACCCCCGGCGGGCAGCCGGTGCTTTTCGGCGGTGGCCATAATCAGCCCATTTGCGGCCCGCATTTCCCAATGTAACAGCCCCACGGCATTGGCTTCATCATCATCAGATCGAAAGGAATTGGAACACACCATTTCCCCCAGATCCCCCGTCTGGTGGGCAAAAGTTTCCACCTTTGGGCGCATCTCATGGATCCGCACGGGTACGCCCATTTGCGCGGCCTGCCAGGCCGCTTCTGCGCCAGCCATGCCGCCGCCCACAATATTCAGTCGTTGCATCATGGCGGTGGTCTAGGGCAGGGATACAGGAAAGAAAAGGACAGGTGGCCCATGGCAGTGCAGATGAACCCGGATCAATTGACGCAGTTCCTGGTGGAGGTGTTCCCGCAGGTCCATGAAGACTTTGACGTGATGGCTGTGGATGAACAGACGTGTGAAATTGCATTGAATGTCAGCGAACGCCATTTGCGCCCGGGAAACACCGTGTCCGGGCCATCCATGTTTGGTTTGGCCGATGTTGCCGCGTATCTTTTGATCTTGGCGCAAATCGGCCCCAAGGCCCTGGCCGTCACCACCAATTGTTCCATTGATTTCATGCGCAAGCCCGCGGCGGACAAACGGATTGTGGCCCATGGTGAATTGTTGAAACTGGGCAGGGCCTTGGCGGTGGTTTCTGTGAAAATAAAGTCTGAAGGCGACCCACGCGTTCTGGCAGCCGCGCAACTCACTTATTCCATTCCGCCAAAAGGCTAAGCCCATGGTGTTGCGGATTTTTGCTTTCTTGGTCGTTCTTTTGTCTGCGGACCTGGCATCGGCCTGTGCATGTTGCCACGACAAAGGCGTGCACACTCGGGGCACGCAACTTTTGGCCCCTTATCAGCGCAATGCACTGTCGCGCTGGCAAACGAAGACCACTGGCATCTTGTTTGAAACGGCTGCCCCTTTGGAGGTAACCGCCAAAGGGCTTATTGATCCACAAAGTACTTATTCTTTGACGATTGCCGCAACGGATGACCATTTGACCATCACATCCCACGCTCCCGCAGGGAAGATGGAAATTCCATTGGGCCCTGAGGTGGAAGTTTTCCAAGTTGATTTGGATGTGATGTCCGGCACCCCCACAATGACGGCATATACCGAAGTAACACTCACTGGGATCGCCGCTGCTAGCGGTGTGTTTGTCAACGCAGCTGGCGCATCGGTGGATTTTACCTTTGCTGGGCCAAGTTCACAGTGCTGGATTTGGACGGATTTCGACCGCTTCTTTATAAGCGCCGAAGGTGATCTTGTGAATTTCAACCTGTTCGGGGAATTGCGGTAGTATCGTGATGGTTTCCGCTGGGATTTTGTGGGGGTATTATGATACCTAATTTATATCCCATTGTTTTTAAACGTTTAATTTAAGAAATTGCCCGTTGACGCGAAATGGCGCGTGTTTATAACGCGTCCATCACCAATCTCGATGGGTATAAACATGAAAACCTTCTCTGCGACACCGGCAGATATCGACAAGAAATGGATCCTGATCGACGCTGAAGGCGTTGTTCTGGGCCGTTTGGCGTCGATTATTGCCATGCGTTTGCGCGGCAAGCACAAAGCGTCCTTCACGCCGCACATGGATATGGGCGACAACGTGATTGTCATCAACGCTGATAAAATTCAGCTGACAGGCAACAAGCGCAACAAAGAAAATTACTGGCACACAGGATATCCAGGCGGGATCAAATCGCGCACCACGGGTCAAATCCTGGAAGGCAAGTATCCTGAACGCGTTGTGACCCAAGCGGTCAAACGTATGCTGCCAGGCAACCGCCTGAGCCGCGTTCAAATGACAAACCTGCGTGTCTATGCTGGGGCCGAACACCCCCATGAAGCACAAGCGCCCACCGTTCTGGATGTTGCATCCATGAACAAGAAAAACACGAGGGCCTGAGAACAATGACAGATCAAGTGAACTCATTGGAAGATTTGGCCGCTGTGGCTGAAGGCACCGTTTCTGAAATGGCCATGGAAGAACTGGCAGCACCACGTGAACCCGTACGGGACGACCTGGGCCGGTCTTATGCCACTGGTAAACGTAAAGACGCGGTTGCCCGTGTTTGGATCAAACCCGGTTCCGGTAAAGTTACAGTCAACGGCAAAGACCAAGACACATATTTTGCACGTCCTGTTTTGCAGTTGATCCTGCGCCAACCCATGCAAGTTGCTGGTGTCGAAGGACAATTCGACGTGGTTGCCACTGTTAAAGGTGGTGGTCTGACAGGCCAAGCGGGTGCCGTGAAGCACGGTATTTCAAAAGCTTTGCAACTGTATGATCCATCGCTGCGTGGTGCACTGAAAGCCGCTGGCTTCCTGACACGCGACAGCCGTGTTGTTGAACGGAAGAAATACGGTAAGCGCAAAGCGCGTCGTTCGTTCCAGTTCTCCAAGCGTTAATTCGCACAATATATGTGATCAAAAGGTCCGCAGCTTGTCGCTGCGGGCTTTTTTGTTTTGGGGCCTGCGGCCCCTGATGCCTCCGGCGGGGATATTTTTCCAACAATGATGGTAACCGCACTTTAACTTTTAAAAGCGATTTTGGATTTGCGGTACAGGCGGGGACGCCGATGGCCGCCAACGGTGATGACCCGGTCCCTTGACTGTCGGGTTGTGGGTCAGTGGCGGGACCAGCTGATCCATCTTTGCGTCATCATTGTTGTGAAAATATCCCGGGGGAATTTGGTTTGGCATCGTCAAACCAAAGGGGGCGGCGCCCCAAACCAAACATGGCGTCCGCGTCAGCGGTCCGCGTCAATGATCCCCAAGCCACGTAAGTAAATGCCGATACCGCTTTCCAGCAGATCTTCGGGCGCGATGGGGCAGTTGGTGGATTTGTCGCCGCGCGTGAACAATTCCACGACCCCGTGGCTGAGGGCCCAGATATGATTGGCAAACATTTGCGGCGGTGGGCGGCGATCTTCGGGCAGGTTTAGACACAGCTGCGCCGATGCCTTTTCCAGAACACCTGTTGCCCGTTGCGATGCGTCATACAATGCGGGATTGCGGTTCAAAGAAATTCCGCTTTCGAACATCGCGACATAGTGGCCAGGGTATTTGCGCGCAAAAGCAATATAGGCGCGTCCGGTTTCTTCAAAGGCGGCCAGCGGGGTGTCGCCTTTATCAAACGCTTGTTCCATGAGGTCGCCAAATATCCGAAACCCTTGCAACGCGCATTCAGCAATCAAATCTTCGCGGCCGTCAAAATGGCGATACACGGCCGCTGGGGTGACGCCAGCGCGCTTGGCGGCCTCAGACAAGGTAAAACCGGTCGGGCCCTTTTCGTTGACCAGCAAAAGGGCGGCGTCCACCAAAGCTTGTTTCAGGTTTCCGTGATGATACCCGGCCTTAGGCATGCCAAATTTCCGGACTACCCGCGATTTTTGGATCAACGGCCCCCAATGCCGCGTTGTCGCGACCATCGTAGGAATACTGCGTCAAAACATGACGAATGGCATTTATGCGCGCACGGCGCTTGTCATCGGTGCGCACAACGGTCCAGGGGGCGGTGTCGGTATGGGTTTTGTCCAACGTTTCGCCGATTGCTGCGGTGTATGCATCCCAACGGTTTAGCCCTTCGACGTCAATCCAAGACAGTTTCCACTGCTTCAATGGATCACTTTCGCGGGCCAAAAAGCGTTGCAACTGGCTGGCGCGCCCAACGTTTAACCACAATTTGGTCAAGCTGATCCCATCGTTCACCAGCATGTCTTCAAAAGCAGGGACCTGTTTGAACCACTGTTCGCGTTGATCTGGGGTGCAAAATTCAAACACGTGTTCCACAACGCCGCGGTTGTACCAGGACCGATCAAAAAACACGATTTCGCCTGCAGTGGGTAGGTGTTTAATATACCTTTGAAAGTACAATTCACCAGCTTCGCGGTCGGTGGGTTTGGACAGGGCCACCACCCGTGCGTTTCGTGGATTTAGGTTTTCACGGAACCGCTTGATGGTGCCGCCTTTGCCCGCCGCGTCACGACCTTCGAAAACGATTACAATGCGTTGACCGGTGTTCTTCACCCAAGATTGGAACTTGACCAATTCAATTTGAAGCGCCGCCAAGGCAGTTTCGTAGTCAGCGCGCTTCAGACGTTTTGCATATGGGTAATCTGGATCTATCGGGTTTTTGCCATCGCTGTTGGCAATGGCCGCGCGGATGTCTTCTGGGGCGTTGTTTTCGAAAAATGTGCTGATCGCACCGTCAAATGGTTTGGCCATGTGAATACCCCTTCGCGCTGTCCCTTGGGGTTTATATGGGGGATGTTAACGCGTTTCACAATCCAGAGATACGTTTGATCGCAGCCAGCACGTCTTCTGTGTTGGTGTGATGGGGCATATGGCCAACACCGGGCAGCACCACCAATTCAGCATCAGGAACCTGATTAACCAATTTCGCGGAATGGATTTCCAGTGGCACAATGGTGTCTTTATCCCCGTGGAAAATCACGGTGGGGACTGAAATTTTACCATAATTCGGTACCATTGCTTTGACTTCTTCCAGTAAGTTACTGACTTGTCTTGCATTTGACCGAATTGCACTTCGTTGCAGGACCAATTCCGCCCCTACGTAATCTGCGTAACCTTCTGGTGCTTTTTGCGGTTCAAAAATGCTGGCTATGGTGTTTTCTACTTTTGTTTCAGAAACGTAAGCCGCCAAAATTGCAGGGACAATTGCGCCACCAATTTTTGATCCGTTCACCACGTAATAGGCCCCCAAAGACGTTTCCCAAGGGTTCGAAACGCCGCCCAACGTGACCAGCCCAGAAAGGGTTTCTGGCGAAGTTGTGCCCCATGCCAAAGCAACAGCACCGCCGTAAGAATGACCCACAACAATCGGTTTAGTGGCGCCCAGCTGGGCTGTGGCTTTACGGATCAAGTCAGCTTGCAAAGTTATAGATGCAGATTTTGTAGACCAAACGCGCCCGTAATCTTCACCGGCCAAATCACTTAGACCCAGCCCCGGCCGATCGACGATAAATACCCGATGGGTTGTGGCAAGGCGCTTGGCGAAATCAAAGGTGAATTCACGCAGACTGCCGCTGGCCCCGTGAATTAAAACCACATCGGGGCCTTGCCCCATTACAACCGTGTGGATTTTGACACCGTCTACATCCACCATTTGTCCCAAGGGGGGAAAGTCGCGTTTCACATCCCGTTCTCGTACCCCTGCAAACCATTGTGTCATGGCCACGAAAATCAGCACAATCACCAGCAGGATAACAAAAACGGCTTTAAACACGAGATTTCCCCCAATCAAACGGGACGGTTTGGTATATTTGGTTGATCCAATTGCCATACAAAAGATGGGCGTGGGACCGCCAGCGGTTGCTGGGCTGTTGGGTTGGATCATTGTTTGGGTAATAATGATCAGGAACATGGATGGGCACGCCTGCGGCGATGTCGCGGTCGTATTCGCCCTTCAACGTATCGGTGTCATATTCGAAATGATTAAAGATATAGAGCGCGCGATGCGCAGCATCTTCCACCAAACAGGGGCCTGTTTCATCTGAGCCCAGCAATGTTTGCAGATCCGGGGCACCGTCGATTTCATTCTGGCGCATTTCGGTCCAGCGGCTGACGGGAATGTAACATTCGTCAGAAAATCCGCGAAGGTAGGGCGACGATGGATCCATGTTACGTTGTCGGAACAGGCCAAAAGACTTGGCGTCCAGGATGTGTTTTTGAACGCCATGGAAATGGTTGATCATCGCCATGCCGCCCCAGCACACGCCAAAAGTGGAATGCACGTGGGTTTGGGTCCAGTTCATCACTTCAACCAATTCGTCCCAGTAAGTCACATCCTGGAAGTCCAAGTGTTCGATGGGCGCGCCGGTGATAATCAACCCGTCAAAAAACTGATCTTTGACCTCTTGGAACGGGCGGTAAAACTCTGCCATGTGTTCGGCCGCGGTGTTGCGCGTGCGGTGTTCCGACATGCGGATCAGCGACAAATCGATTTGCAAGGGCGTGGCCCCGATCAAACGCGCGAATTGATTTTCCGTGGCGATCTTTTTGGGCATCAAGTTCAGCAACCCGATACGCAAGGGGCGGATATCTTGGCGCGTGGCGTCGGACGGATCCATGACCATAACACCTTCGTCCGTCAGCACTTTGTGTGCGGGCAGGGCGGATGGAATGGTGATAGGCATGTTTAAAACCTCCGGGGCTTTGGAAGTTAGGACTGGCTTGTCTGGCGATCAAGGGCTGACGCAACGACAGTTTCAAAGTCTGTGGGGGTGCGGATGCTGGTGGCCTCGTCAGCGGTGATGGACACGCCCCATTTCGCCATGTCGCGGTAAATGGGTTGGCGGTTGGCCAGGGCACGGGCATAGGCCCAGCGAATAAAATCGTTGGGATTTACGCGGTCCGGTGCCACGGATTGTTCGGCCAAGAAATCTGCCCAAGCTTGGTCTAAAAACGCGGCTTGATAACACATTGGTTTTGGGTCGCGGTCAAAGCGGGCCACCAAGTCATCGGTGTGGGCATCGGATCCTTCAATCCAAATCATCAGCGTGCTGGCGGCCAATGTTTTCATAACCTCGTCATCTGGATCGTTCGGATCCACCACTTCGCAGATTGATCCACCCGTATCGCAGATGAAGTGTTCATACCCATACAAGTCCACGGCACGGTCAATGAAATAAGGGGTGTCCAACAAAGCTTGAACTTCGGCACGGTGATGCTGGGCTTGGCGCCGGCGGTATTCATCAATGTCGATGCCGCCTTGGGCTTCGTCCCCTGGTTTGCCCAAGTACGTGGACAAGGGTTTGAGATTTTCGAACGTGATGTTGGACACCATCGACAAGGAATCGCTGCGCAACAAATCGGCCAAGAACGGATCGCGCATGGCGCGGCGTTTGAAATTATCGTCGATGTATTCGCCCATGTACCGCGTGCCGATGCGGTAATCGATGGAATAATGGAACCAATTGCCTGCCTCGCGCAGCATGGCAGACGTGTGGGTTTTGCCCAAGCCCGACATAGCGAACAACAAGGCACGTTTATGGGGGCTTTTGAGCCATTCATCGGCGGATGTATAAATCATGACTTTGGGATTATGCTTTTTTGAAGCGCTTGAAAACCCGTCCGTCCAGCACCACCAATCCCAACGCCAAAATTGCAAATCCGGCATAGGCTTGGGGGGGCAAAGTTTCGTCGCGTGCCAATGTGCCCAGAACAATCGCCACAGGCGCCACCAGCAATGTCACCAGCATCAAGTTTCCGGACCCAGCTGACGCCAACACGCGGTAATACAACAAATACGCCAAGGCCGTGGCCACGATGGATACATACGCCAGGGCCACCCAAGTGTTGTTTTGCAGGTTTAAGCTGGGTTGGCCTTCCAGCGCCCAAGCCATGGGAAGCAACATTAAAGTTGATGCGGTCAACATGCCCATGGCCGCCACTTCAGGGCGCACGCCTGTCATCATTTTTCGCGCCCAGACGCCCGCGATGGCGTAAGAAATGGTTCCGCCAATGACGGCCAATTGGGCCAAAGATCGTACATCAAAGCTAGCAAAAGACGCCAAACCAATGGCCGTGGCCACACCAAAAAAGCCCAACAGAACCCCCAAAGCGCGGTTCCAAGTCAATCGTTCATCTTGGAATGCAATGGCCGCTGCCACCACACCGAAGATGGCTGTAGCCGCATTGAAAATGGCCGTCAGCCCGCTTTCGATGTGCAACTGACCCCAGGCCATCAACCCAAATGGGATCACGTTGTTCAAAAGTCCCATGCCAGCGCAGGCCAAAACAAACCGCGCCGTGCGCGGAACCGGATACCTGCGCATCAGGACCCAAATCCACAGTATGACGGCTGCCCAACCCGCCCTGTGTAATACCGTGGTTAATGGCCCGATTTCATCCAACGCCACACGGGTTGCCAGAAAGCTGCCGCCCCAGATCAAGGCCAACACCAACATTTCGACCCAAGCCCGGCCATCCATGGATTTTTGTGTACTCATGGAAACAAGGGGTGACCGAAAAACCTGCCCGTGCCAATCCGAATCTTGCGGATTATTTTGCCCGCGTGACGTTCAAATAGTTGGCCGTGAAAATCAAAACGGCCCCCAATAAGACCCAGCCATCCAAAGTTTCATTGTAAAAGACCATGCCGATGATTGCGATCAAAGGCAGACGCGCAAAGTCCAATGGCATAACAACACTGGCTGGGGCAATTTTAAGGGCTTGGGTCAAACAAAAATGCGCCAATAACCCGGCAACGCCAATCACTGCCAGCCAGGGCAATCCACTTGCCGTTGGCCATGTAACCTGCCCGTCATAAAACACCATGATCGCCCCAAAGACAGCCTGCATCGTGGTCAGGTAAAACAAGATGCAGGTGATGGACGCTGTCGCCGTCAATTTGCGTGTGAAGATTGCGGTCAAAGCAAACGCAATGGCCGCAGTTGCCCCGGTCAGCACCCCAATGGAAATCCCACCAAAATCTGGCTGGGCCACAATCATTATCCCAACAAACCCCAATGCGGCATAGGCGAGTTTTTCAACAGTCAGCCTTTCATTCAAGAAAAGGGGGGCCAGCAACAACACCCAAATCGGCCCTGTGAATTCCAAGGCAAAAAGCTGTGCCAATGGGATTAAGGGCAGGGCAAAGAACCAGAGGTTTTGTCCAGTGAAATGCGCAAGGTTACGTGCGAAATGCAGGCCAATTCTGTCGCGGTTGATTTGACCCAAGGTGCCTGCGACGTGGGCGACCACCAGTACAATGAGAATGCCAAGGATCGACCGGAAGAACATGATTTCAAATGTGTCATGGTCCAAGGATGCAAATCGCCCGGCAATGGCCATGGATGTGAAGCTGAAAATAGCACCGATCATCCACAAAGCTGCGCGCAAGTTTGTAGACATCTAGCGTGCGTCACAGGTGCCGCTGAACAGCACGGGCAATTCACGGTGTTGGGTCAATATGTCCACGGAAAACGGCGCGGGCCCACGCACCAAGACAATTGCTGTATCCCGTGATGCCACCAAGGTAAGTGCAATTGGCCAGGGCCCAGGCTGGCCATGGGTTTTGTCCATGACATCGAAATCAATGGTTCGGTCTGCAAATCGAAATTGGGCTGTGTCGCCCAAAATCTCTAAGGTCCAGATCGGGTTCGTCCCAGTACATACCAAGTCCGGCACCTGCGCCGATGCGGCACTGGCGGACAAAAGACATGCACTGGTCAGCGCCCTTATTCCCATTCGATGGTGCCCGGTGGTTTCGATGTAATGTCGTACGTGACCCGGTTAATCCCTGGCACTTCGTTGATGATGCGCGTCGCGGTTTCGCCCAAGAATTCATGGCTGAAGGGATAATAATCTGCCGTCATTCCATCGACAGACGTGACCGCCCGCAGCGCACAGGCATAATCATATGTTCGCCCATCGCCCATGACACCCACGGTGCGCACGGGCAAAATAGCCACAAACGCCTGCCAAATATCATCATACAGCCCGTGCTTGCGGATCTGGTCGATATAGACTGCATCCGCTTCACGCAGGATATCCAATTTGGCCCGCGTTATTTCGCCGGGACAACGGATCGCAAGACCGGGGCCGGGGAAGGGGTGGCGGCCGATAAAGCTGGCGGGCAACCCCAATTCACGGCCCAAAACGCGCACTTCGTCTTTGAACAATTCGCGCAGCGGTTCCACCAATTTCAGGCCCATCTTTTCTGGCAAGCCGCCCACGTTGTGGTGGGATTTGATGGTGACCGAAGGCCCGCCACTGAAGGAGACAGATTCGATCACATCCGGGTACAGGGTGCCTTGGGCCAAAAATTCCGCACCTTCGATCTCGTTCGCGTATTTTTGGAAGACGTCAATGAACAAACGCCCAATGATTTTGCGTTTGGTTTCGGGGTCGGATTGGCCCTCCAATTCCCCCAAGAACAGGTCTGCTTCATCAGCATGGATGACTTTAAGGTTCATGTTGTCGCGGAACATGGCAACAACGTCAGCGCCCTCGTCTTTGCGCAACAATCCATGATCAACAAAAACACATGTCAATTGATCGCCGATCGCTTCGTGCAACAGGGCCGCGGTGACCGAACTGTCAACGCCACCCGAAAGACCGCAGATTACTTGTTTATCGCCAACTTGATCGCGGATGTTTTGAATGGCTTGGTCTTTGTAACCTGCCATCGTCCAATCACCTGTGAACCCAGCAAGGCGGACAAAGTTTTCATATAGCTTTGCACCGTTGGGTGTGTGGTGTACTTCGGGGTGGAATTGCACTGCAAAGAAGTTGCGCGATGCATCTGCTGTAATTGCATAAGGTGCATTGGGGGATGTGCCATATACTTCAAATCCAGGGGCCAACTTGGCCACGTGGTCCCCGTGGGACATCCAAACTTGTTCGCGGTCTTCTTCAAACCAGCCTTCCAACAAGGACAAGCTGTCCGCAGTGGGCGTTACAAAAGCGCGGCCAAATTCTGCTGTGCCGCCACCGCCGGTGTTTTTGCCGCCATGCACTTCGCCGCCCAGCATTTGCATCATCACCTGTTGGCCGTAACAAATGCCCAAGATTGGTATGCCCTTTTGGAAAACTGATTCCGGGGGGCGCGGCGATCCTTCGCGGGTCACACTGTCGGGCCCGCCGGAAAAGATCACAGCTTTGGGGGCGAAGTCCGCCAAAAAGGCGTCATCGACATTTTGATAGGGATGAATTTCGCAATAAACGCTCAGTTCCCGCAATCGCCGCGCGATCAGCTGGGTGACCTGGCTTCCGAAATCGATGATAAGCAGGCGGTCGTGGGTTTGTGTCATGGCGCGATTTACGCCGCGTCCTGCGGGGGTTCAAGGCTGAACCGACAGCAGATGTCGCTTTCCGGTCGCAGATGGCGGATTTTCTGCGTGGCGGCGTTGGGGAATTGCCTATCAAATGCGCATACACACCAAAGGGGTAAGACCGATGAGCGAACGTGCAGCGCGCAGATCACGCAGTGGCGGTGGGGCAGCCCGCCGTGCCGAACGGACGGCATTCAAAATTGAAACCGCGCCTTACATCGATCGGCAGATCCCCCAGATAGAAATGTTGCCTGAAGAAACCCTGGCGTTGATTGAACACAACGCTGACACGGTTTTGGAAGAAATCGGCGTTAACTTCGTGGACAACCCCGGCGCTTTGCAGCTGTGGCGTGATGCAGGGGCCAATGTTGAAGGCGAACGCGTTCGCATCCCACGTGGTCTGGCGCGCAAATTGTGTGAAACAGCCCCGTCTCAATACACCCAACATGCCCGCAACCCTGAAAAGAACGTCGTCATCGGTGGCAAGTCGTTGGTGGCCGCCCCTGTATATGGCCCACCCTTTGTGCGGGACGTTGATGGCGGCCGCCGTTACGCCACCATGGCCGATTTCACGAATTTCGTGAAACTGGGCTATATGTCCAAATATCTTCATCATTCGGGTGGGACGGTCTGTGAACCAACAGACGTGCCCGTGAACAAGCGCCATTTGGACATGTTGCTGGCGCACATGTTGTATTCCGACAAACCATTTATGGGATCGGTGACAGAACCCAGCCGCGCGCAAGATTCGGTTGATATGTGTGAAATTCTGTTCGGCAAAGAATTCGTTCAAGAAAACACGGTCATGACATCCTTGATCAACATCAACTCACCGCTGACGTTTGATGGTATCATGATGGGCGCTTTGGAAGTGTTCGCGAAAAACAATCAAGGGTGCATCGTTTCCCCCTTCATCGTGGGCGGGGCCATGGCGCCTGTGTCTGTTGTTGGCACGTTGACGCAAGTTTTGGCGGAAGTTACCGCCGGTATCGCCTACAGCCAATTGGTGCGCCCGGGTGCGCCCGTTATCTTTGGCACGTTTGTGACCTCCATCGACATGAATTCCGGCGCACCAACATTCGGAACACCGGAAGCCAGCCAGATTCTGTATGGCGCTGGCCAGTTGGCCCGTCGCATGAATTTGCCGTTCCGGTCTGGCGGTGGCTTGTGCGGGTCCAAGCTTCCCGATGCGCAGGCGGCTTACGAATCTTCCAACACTTTGAATGCCGCTTTGTTGGGCGGTGTGAACTTCATGTTGCATTCGTGCGGCTGGTTGGAAGGTGGCTTGGTCAGTTCTTACGAAAAGTTCGTGATGGACGCAGACCAACTTGGAACACTGCAACGCATGGCCGCTGGCGTGCCCAGTGACGAAAACGCCCAGGCCATGGGCGCAATTGAAGAAGTGGGGCCAAGTGGTCACTACCTTGGGTGTGAACACACGCAAAACAATTACGCAGATGCGTTCTGGCGGTCTGACTTGTTCGACTACAAACCGTTTGAGACATGGTACGAAGAAGGGGCGCGTGACACGCAGACCCTGGCCCAAGAACGCGTGAAGTATCTGTTGAACAATTATCAACAACCCCCAATGGATCCTTCGATCCGGGCGGCACTGGAAGCCTATGTCGCTGACAAGAAGGCCTCCATGCCGGATGCGTTCATTTAAATCGGGTCTTGTCGGCCCATCAGGCTGATCAAGGCAATCAAACACAGAACGTGCCCGGACGGTGAATAGTCCGGGCGCTTTTGTTTTCTTTCAAGTTCCCACTGCGATTCCCGTTCCAACAAGGTTGCCCGCAATTTGGCGCCGTTTTCTGTTGGGGCGCCGCCTAAAACGCGCGTTAACAAAACGTCCAAGGGAAGTTTGCCAACCCCGGCCCGTGCCGCCCGCCACAAAATCTTTGGTCTGCGCAGGGTGGGGATATCTTGATGGTGCATGTTGGTTTCTTTCGTAAAATTCGACGATAAACACCAAAAAACACAACCTAATCGGGTGTTGCGCCCTCGCTAGAAATAGCGAGCGTTGGTTTTGCAACTGTTTAATATTTGTAAACAAAGCTCGAAATTGCAGCGGATTTTAACAATCAAGTAACCAATTGGGCGATAGTTTGACTGAAATTGTGGATAAAATGGTGGATAACATGGTTAAGCCTTTGCTAGGTCCCAGCGCAAAAGTGGCCGATTTGTCCGGTATTGCGTTCCCGCATTGGTTGAACAATGCCGCGCGCGTTTACCTTGCGCACACTGTTTATGGAGTTCCCATTCGGGTTTTGGCCCGAAACCATGGGGTGCACCCATCCACTATTTTACGCCAGGTGCGCCGGGTGGAAGGGCAACGTGACAATCCGCTGATTGATCAGGCTTTGGAATGGTTAACCCAGGTTAACGCGTCCGGGCCCGCCATGAAGCGAGGACACACCATGCAAACCCAAACTGCGCAGACAAAAACAGAGTTTCCCCCGTTGCCAGAAAACCTGGAGGCTGACGCAAGGCGTGTATTGCGCCGCTTGCGTGAACGCGGCGCTGTTCTGGCCGTCGCCACGGGTTTTGACACAGCTGTCATTGTGCGTGACACCGACGAAGGCGTGACCGAACGCTTGGGCAGCGCCAGCCGTTCATTGGTCATGTCACTGGCTTTGGAAGGGTGGATCGCCACAGAACATCCTGATTTACGGATTGTGCGGTATTCTCTGACTGCTGCTGGACGCGCAAAGCTTGCGGAACTTTTGCAAGATGCCGCGGAAGAAGACGATGATCTAGAAGATCTGCAATCATCTGGGCACCAACCGACCCGCAAAGCCATTGCTGAAAGCCCCTTGATGCTGTTGGGCCGCCGCAAAGAACGGGATGGAAATCCGTTCTTGGGGCCAGAACATATGGCTGCGGGCGAACGTTTGCGTGAAGATTTTGAGATTGCGTGCTTGTCCCATGTGGTGCCGGCCGTTTGGCAGGGGTTCATGGCAATCCCGGATGCCCAAACGGCCACAGATCAAGCCGCCCATCGTGTTTATGTTGCTTTGCAATTGTTGGGGCCGGGTCTTGCTGACGTTGCCTATAGAACGTGCTGCCAGTTGCAGGGCTTGGAAAAATCCGAAGCCGCCATGGGGTGGTCTGCAAGATCGGGAAAAGTTGTCTTGCGCATCGCACTTCAACGTTTGGCACGGCATTACCAGGACACGGCGACCACCTCCGATTTGGTGGGATAGGCCGTACGCCGCGCCAAGGATTTTTCTCCCACCCTTGGCGCGGCGCAAGATTTTTAGAAGCGGTCCAGTTCCATGACTTTGACCCAGGCTTTTACGAATTCAGCCACAAAACGGCTTTCGCCATCGGACGAGCCGTAAACCTCTGACAACGCGCGCAGCTGTGAATTGGATCCAAACACCAGATCCACACGGCTGGCTGTCCATTTGGTTTCGCCAGTGGCACGGTCTTTGCCCACATAAGACGTGTCCGTGTCGTCGGTTTTTTCCCAAACTGTGCCCATGTCCAAAACGTTTTTGAAGAAGTCGTTGGTCAAGGTGCCCGGCTTGTCTGTGAAAGCGCCGTCTTGGCTGCCACCATGGTTTGCACCCATCACCCGCAGACCGCCCACAAGCGCCGTCATTTCTGGGGCAGACAGGGTCATCAGTTGGGCTTTATCCACCAACATCTTTTCCGCGGAAACAGCGTATTCTTGCTTCAAATAGTTGCGGAACCCATCGGCTTCTGGTTCCAGAACCGCAAAGCTTTCCACATCTGTTTGTTCTTGAACCGCATCGCCACGTCCTGGTGTGAATGGAACGGAAACATCATGCCCGGCTGCCGCTGCGGCCATTTCGACGCCCACATTACCAGCAAGAACGATCACATCTGCCAAGGACACGGCTGCTTTCGCGCCAGATTTTACACCTTCCAAAGCATCCAAAATCTTGGCCAAGCGCTTGGGTTCGTTGGCGTCCCAGCTTTTTTGCGGTTCCAACGCCAAACGTGCGCCATTGGCACCGCCGCGTTTGTCTGAACCCCGGAATGTTGAGGCTGAAGACCACGCCACCCAAACCAAATCCGAAACAGAAAGTCCGGTTGCTTTGATTGCGTCTTTCAAACCATCAACATCTGAAGAAGACAGATCAGCACTTGGTGATGCTGGAATTGGGTCTTGCCAGATCAGTTCTTCTGAAGGCACTTCCGATCCGTGATAACAGGAAATTGGCCCCATATCGCGGTGGGTCAGTTTGAACCAGGCACGGGCAAACGCATCGGCGAACTCTTCAGGATTAGCGTGGAAGCGGCGTGAAATCGCTTCATAAGCCGGGTCCATGCGCATGGCCATATCTGCCGTGGTCATCATCAAGGGCACCGTGCCATTGCCATCCACTTGCGGGGCGTGATGATCCGCCTCCAAACCTTTGGCATGCCAGATGTTTGCACCTGCTGGGCTTTTTGTCAGTTCCCAATCATAGCCAAACAAAGCGTCAAAATAGGACATATCCCAAGTTGTGGGGGTGTGGGTCCAAGGGCCTTCGACACCGGATGTGGTGGTATCAACACCAACGCCGCTTTTGTGAGCGTTTGCCCAGCCAAAGCCCATGGCGCACATTTCGCTGGCTTCTGGGTCTGCACCCACAAGGGTTGGATCGCCCGCACCGTGGGCTTTGCCGAATGTGTGCCCGCCGGCCACCAAGGCCACGGTTTCTTCATCATTCATGGCCATGCGCCCAAATGTTTCGCGGATGTCGTGGCCCGATGCTTTGGGGTCTGGATTGCCGTTGGGGCCTTCTGGGTTCACGTAGATCAGGCCCATTTGCACAGCGGCCAACGGATTGGCCAAATCGCGATCACCGGAATACCGATTGTCCCCCAACCATGTGTCTTCATCACCCCAATAGATATCTTCTTCTGGTGCCCAAACGTCTTCACGTCCGCCACCAAAGCCAAATGTTTTGAAACCCATGGATTCCAACGCCACGTTACCGGCCAAAATGAACAGGTCTGCCCAAGACAGGGCCGCGCCGTATTTTTGCTTTACCGGCCACAACAGGCGGCGGGCTTTGTCCAGGTTGCCGTTATCAGGCCAGGAATTCAGCGGCGCGAAGCGTTGCGTGCCGGATCCGGCGCCACCACGGCCATCTGCGGTGCGGTACGTGCCTGCACTGTGCCATGCCATGCGGATCATGAAGGGGCCGTAATGGCCGTAATCTGCAGGCCACCAGTCTTGGCTGTCGGTCATTACTTTGGTCAGATCAGCCTTAACTTCGTCCAAATTCAGCTTTTTGAACGCTTCAACATAGTTGAAGTCACCCATGGGATTGGACGCAGGGGCGTGTTGGTGAAGGATCGCCAAGTTCAGCTGGTTGGGCCACCAATCAGCGTTGTTGCGGCTTCCAGATTGGGTGTGCATCACTGGGCATTTGCTGATGTCGCCGAAATCGTTTCCGTCCATTTTACTCTCCATGACTGATGGCATCGCTGCCAATTTTTGATTTAGAATCTTTCTAAAAGGGCGCGCAGGCTGATGCAATCGGATTTGACTGTGTCTGGTGATCTGTGTGCCAACGCACTGCATAGCAGATATGCACGGGGCAGGGTGCACATTGTCAGCGCAGTGTATATAATCGGATCAAACAAATTAGAGGCACCCGTGCGCGATCTTAAAATCCCTGAACAGCGACACCCTGAAAAAGCCCGCAAACCGGACAATCCGCAGCCCAAAAAGCCGGATTGGATCAGGGTTAAAGCGCCAGTGGGTGAAGGATACCAAAAGACACGTGATATTATGCGTGAAAACAAATTGGTTACCGTATGCGAAGAAGCCGGTTGTCCAAATGTTGGTGAGTGCTGGAACCAAGGCCACGCCACCATGATGATCATGGGCGAGGTGTGTACCCGCGCTTGCACGTTCTGTAACATCGCCACAGGCAAACCCCCCGAAGATTTGGACGTGTTTGAGCCGGGTCGCGTGGCGGATGCGGTGAAAAAACTTGGTCTGAACCACGTTGTGGTGACGTCAGTTGACCGGGACGATGTGGCTGACGGTGGCGCAGAACATTTTGCGCAGACCATCCGGGCCATTCGCAAACAATCGCCCGGCACGACCATCGAAATTCTGACACCCGATTTCATTCGCTGCGACGACAGTGCTTTGGAAGTTGTGGTGCGGGCCAAGCCTGACGTGTTCAACCACAACCTGGAAACGGTGCCTGGCCTTTACCCTGAAGTGCGCCCAGGCGCGCGGTACTTTCATTCGTTGCGGCTGTTGCAGCGGGTCAAGGAAATTGATCCTTCGATATTTACCAAATCTGGAATTATGGTGGGTTTAGGGGAAGATCGCCAAGCAGTGGTTCAGGTTATGGACGACATGCGGGCTGCCGATATCGATTTTCTGACCATCGGGCAGTATTTGCAGCCAACCCCCAAACACCACGCAGTGGACAGATTTGTCACGCCTGAGGAGTTTAACTCCTACGAGCAAGCTGCCTGGAACAAAGGGTTTTTGATGGTTTCTGCCACGCCGCTTACGCGGTCTTCGTACCACGCGGGGGATGATTATGCCCGCCTGCGCGCAGCCCGTGACGCGGCCCTAGCGTAATCCGCCGCCGCCAAACCGTCCGCCCCATTGGTTCACAGTCATCCAGTCGGGCCAGCCGATGAATTTTTCAATCCCGGCAAGGGTCAGAGCAGCGCCGATAACCACGGCCCACAGAATGATCATTTTGCGGGATGGTGGGTTGCGCACAAGGCGCGACATTTTGACAAAGAACCAAGGGCTCATACAAAACGGACCTTGCCGATATACGGCAAGTTGCGATTGCGTTGGGCGTAGTCAATTCCATAACCGACAACAAATTCATCAGGAATTTCAAAGCCTAAGTAATCAGACTTAAAGTCAATTTCGCGGCGTGAAGGTTTGTCCAGCAGCGCGATCGATTTTAACCTGGCAGGCGATCTTTGCAGCAGGTGTTTTGTGACATTCATCATGGTGTGACCAGTGTCCACAATGTCTTCTACGATCAAAACATCGCGGCCTTCAATTTTGCCGCGTAAATCTTTCAAGATCCGTACTTCGCGCGAAGATTCCATGGCATCGCCGTAAGATGACACTTCAAGAAAATCCACTTCGATGGGCAGTGAAATTTCACGCACCAAATCAGCGATGAACACGAACGACCCACGCAACAAGCCCACCACGACTAATTTGTCTGTGTCGGCAAAGTCTCGTTCAATGTCTTGCACCAATTCTTCAATGCGGGCCGCAATGGATTTGGCAGAGATCAACTGGTCAATTTCGTAAGCTGGCGTAGACATTGTGTCCCCTTGTAATCATCTGCGAATTTACCGAAATGGTGCTGGAATGCCAGAAGGAAAGACCATGCCCCGTCATTCGGAAACACGAATTATGCCTTACACTGCGGCGCAGATGTATGATTTGGTGGCGGACGTGGCCAAATACCCCGAATTCATTCCTTGGTGTTCTGCGGCGCGGATCAGAAGCCGTACCCCCAAAGGCCCAGCCGAGGTGATGGAGGCAGATCTGGTCATCAGCTTCAAAGTCTTTCGCGAACGCTTCGGCAGCCGCGTCACGTTGCGACCTGACGACACGGAAATTGACACAGAATATTTGGACGGACCGTTCAAATATATGCAGTCCACTTGGGGCTTCAAAGATGTGGGTGGTGGCTGCGAAGTTTCGTTTTTCGTGGATTTCGAATTCAAAAACGCAATTCTGCAAGGGGTCATTGGAGTTGTGTTCAATGAAGCGATGCAGCGGATTGTTCGGGCGTTTGAACGCCGGGCAGGGGATTTATACGGGTGAATGAAAAAGGGCCGCACAATGGCGGCCCTAGTCTTCGTTTTGGCTTCTATTAAGACGTCATGTCGTAGGCGCGTTCGCCATGGGATGTCAGGTCCAGGCCCACCTGTTCATCTTCTTCCGATACCCGAAGCGGCACGATGGCCTTACAGATGTAGATCAGAACTGTCGTTACAACGATGGTGAACACACCCACCACCAGCAAGCCGCCGAATTGTTCTGTCGCGCCTGCGTGGCCGAAGACCACCAACATAACGATCCCGAACATGCCGCCCACGCCGTGCACAGCAAAGACATCCAACGTATCGTCGATCTTAATCACGTTCTTCACAATGCCACACAGTTCTTGGCACATGATCCCAGCGACACCGCCGATGATCATGGCTTGAACAGGATCAACAGATCCAGATGCTGGTGTGATGGATGCCAAGCCAGCGATTGTCCCGGTAACCATGCCCACCAAAGATGCTTTGCCGTGACGGATTTTTTCCCACAATGCCCAGGTCAGGGATGCCGTTGCGGCTGAAATATGGGTTACCGTCAAAGCCATGGCGGCCCCACCGTCCGCGGCCAATTGTGATCCGCCATTGAAGCCGAACCAACCGACCCACAACATGGCGGCACCGATCATAACCATGCCTGGATTATGTGGGGGTTTTGATTTGTTGGACCGTGGCCCCAAAACAGCCGCCAAGATCAATGCGGCCAAGCCAGCAGTCTGGTGCACCACGATACCTCCGGCAAAGTCATTAACGCCGTTTTCGAAAAGGGACCATTCAGCGCCCGCCAACAAGCCACCACCCCAGATCCAGTGAACCACAGGGGCGTAAACCAGAAGCATCCAAGCGCTGGAGAACAGCAAAACAAAGGCAAAGCTGATCCGTTCCACATATGCCCCAACGATCAAGGCCGGGGTGATAATCGCAAATGTCATTTGGAAGGCAAAGAACAGGACTTCTGGCAACGTGCCAGCAAGGCTGTCAGCGTCAACGCCATTCAAAAACGCCTTACCCAGGCCACCCCAATATGCGTTCCCGTCACCAAATGCGATGGAATATCCCACCGCCAACCAAAGAACACTCATCAAGCAGGCAATGGCAAAGCAATGCATGAACACGCTCAGCACGTTGCGCGCACGTACGAGCCCGCCGTAAAATAATGCCAATCCAGGCAATGTCATAAACAGCACCAAAGCTGTGGCTACAATGATCCATGCGGTATCTGCACCGTTCATAGGTCCCTCCAATTTTTGTCCCATTGGCGGAGTCGCAGATTTTTGGCGGGGCACAAATCGGCGCGGGCATTCTTTGCGGGATAAAAGCGAAAGTTTGCACGCTGCCTAATAATTAGACGGCCGGTGCAATGCTGCGACAGAAATTACGCAGTTTCTAAAGCGCGCAAGATTAAGGCAAGGGCGTGGTCCGTTGCTGCTTTTCGCACCTCAGATCGCCCAAGTGGTCCAAATTCGATCGTTTCAGTACGGGTTGCCCCATTTTTGTGCAGCCCGAAGCAGACCCGTCCTTCAGGTTTGTGGTCGCTGCCGCCTGGTCCCGCAATTCCGGAAACTGATATGGCCACATCGGCCGAAGCCGCTTTTGCAGCCCCAGCGGCCATCTGGGTTGCAACAGGTTCAGACACGGCGCCGTGGGCATCAAGGGTTTCAGTTGTGACCCCCAGCATTTCTGTTTTTGCCCGGTTAGAGTATGTGATGAAACCGCGTTCGAAAACGGCGGAACTTCCTGGCACGTCGGTGATCGCGGCACAAATCATACCGCCGGTGCAGCTTTCAGCCGCGGTGATTTTAAGGCCCAAAGATGCAGCACGGCTGACGATGGAACTTGCAACTGTCACAAGACACCAAATACCAAGACCGACATTATTAGCGCCGCCATAATCCCAGCGATAACGTCGTCAAGCATAACCCCCAACGCCCCATCTTGCCGGTCTGCCCAACCAACAAGTCCTGGTTTCCAAATGTCGAACAACCGGAACAGCGCAAAAGATATCATGCAAAACCCGATTGTTATGGGGGACATTGCGGGCGCGGCCAGGGCCAGCGGAACCAAGGCCAGCCATTGGCCAACGACCTCATCAATGACGACTTCGCTTGGGTCGTGGTCTACTTTGCCTGCGGTGTATTTTTGGGTTGCCCAATACCCCAGGCCGAAAGCCGCAAAGCTGCCTACAACCAGCCCCCAGGCCCCGAAAAAACTTACGATGATCCATCCTACAATCAGTGCTGCAAAGCTGCCCCATGTGCCCGGGGCCGGGCGCAAATGGCCCACGTAAAAGAAAGTGGCGATCAGTTGGCTCATGGCTTGCACAACGCTGCTGTCGCCAGCGAAGCGATTCCTTCACCACGGCCAGTAAAGCCAAGGGTTTCTGATGTGGTGGCTTTCACGCTGACTTGATCTGTGTCCAATCCCATCAGGTCAGCCATCTGCGCGCGCATCTGGGCAGCATGCGGGCCGATTTTGGGCAGTTCGCAAATGATTGTGCAATCAATGTTGCTGATCTGGTAACCACGTTCGGCCGCCAATCCGACTGCGTGTTTCAAGAAAACCGCGCTGTCTGCACCTTTCCACTGGGGATCGCTGGGTGGGAAATGCTGGCCAATATCCCCATCCGCCAAAGCGCCATAAATCGCGTCGGTCACAGCATGCATCGCCACATCAGCATCAGAATGACCGTTCAGCTTTTTGGAGTAAGGGATGCGGATACCGCACAAAATCACGTGGTCGCCTTCTTCAAAGCGGTGCACGTCAAATCCATTTCCCAATCTAATGTCCACGGCGCCCTCGCAAAATGGTTTCTGCCCGGTCAAAGTCCTGCTGCAGAGTGATTTTCAAGTTGTCTTCAGAGCCCACGACCGGGTGAATTGCAAGTCCAGCGGCCAAAGCCACTTCAACGTCGTCGTTGGCAAGCCCATCGCTTTGCGCGTGGGCGGCACAAATTTTGTTATAGTCGAAAGCCTGCGGGGTTTGGGCGCGCCAAAGACGGCTGCGGTCCAACGTTCCGCAAATATTGTCCTCTGACGTTTGCCAAACGGAATCTGTCATGGGCAGACCCAATGCAGCGCCGTCCGCGTTTTCAGCGGCCTTAATACAAGCATCAATTTGGTCTGTGGTCACACAGGGGCGGGCCGCATCGTGGATCAAAACAATATCGGTCTTTGAATTTTGCAAAAGGTCCAAGCCGTTTTTCACCGATTGTGCCCGGCTGCTGCCCCCCAATGTGGTTTTCACTTCCGAATTGAAGGAAGCGGCCAAATCCTCGGACTGGGGGGGCAAAACAACGGCAACCTGATGAATGCTGGGGTGCGTCAAGAAAGCCTCAAGGGTCCAATCAATCACGCGGCGGCCAAGAAGCGGTTGCCATTGCTTTGCAATTGTCCCGCCAGCCCTTGTGCCTTTTCCGGCAGCCACGATCAAAGCGGCAACATTCTTCGAATTGCGTCCCATTCCCATGTTCATAGACAGGGAATTCTTCCTTGCAAATCATTGGATTTTGTCGATAATGCACAAATAACAAGCTTTGCACAATATTTGTGCAAAATGTGAAACCGCAAAGGGATTTTGTAGTGACCCAAGAATTGCGCTTCGGATCACACACCATCGATCCGCCCGTTTTGTTGGCGCCGATGGCAGGCATAACTGACAGACCCTATCGGGACGTGGTTGCGCAGTTTGGCGCAGGCTTGGTGGTATCAGAAATGATTGCCAGCCAAGACATGGTAAATTCCAAAACAGGTACACGCGAAAAGGCTGAACTGGGGTTTCAGGTGGCCAACACGTCTGTGCAGTTGGCTGGGCGCGAGCCGTATTGGATGGCCGAAGCAGCAAAACTGGTGGAAGACCAAGGGGCGCGTTTTATCGATATAAACATGGGGTGCCCGGCAAAGCAGGTGACCAGTGGGTTGTCGGGCAGTGCTTTGATGCGCACCCCAGATTTGGCTTTGTCTCTTGTAGAGGCCGTGGTGAACGCAACTTCGTTGCCTGTTAGCCTGAAAATGCGGCTTGGCTGGGATCATGACACCATGAATGCCGCAGACATTGCCCGATTGGCGGAAAATGCCGGCGTTCAGATGATTACCGTTCACGGCCGTACGCGGTGTCAATTTTATAAGGGCACCGCCGATTGGTGTGCCATTGCACCTGTGGTGGATGCGGTTACAATTCCAGTGGTTGCGAATGGCGATATTGTGGATCTTCCTTCGGCCCAACGTGCGTTGAACCAATCAGGCGCCGCAGGTGTGATGATCGGGCGGGGCGCGCAAGGCAAGCCTTGGGTCTTGGCTGAAATCGCAGCGGGTTTGTTAAGACATCCGATATCCGCACCACCAGAAAGGACAGAATTGGTGGAATTGGTCAGCACGCATTACGAAGCCATGCTGGCGTTTTACGGAACCGTTTTAGGGGGGCGTGTCGCAAGAAAACACTTGGGCTGGTACATGGATTGGGCACAAACCCCAAAGGCCATGCGCAAAGCGATTTTGACCGCCACCTGCGTAAACACTGTTTTGCAGCTTTTGCCAGACGCGTTGAACCGCCCGAGGGTGAGGGCCGCTGCGTGACCGGGACACAAACTGTATGGTCTGCATTGCCATTTCCAGCGCTGATTTTGGATGCGCACGACCAAGTCACAGATGTTAATTCTGTAGCAGAGGAATTTTTCAACGCGTCGCGCAATGCATTGATTGGCGCGAAGGTGCTGTCGGAAACCCATTGTGATGTAGATTTGGTTCCGGTGATCGCACGCGCGCGGACAGAAGCTGTTCCGTTCACGGCCGCTGGCGTATTAATCGAAGTGCGCGGCATGACACCCGTGGTTTGCGATGTCGATATCAACGTTTTGGAACAAGAGACCGGGCACATTTTAGCGCTGTTACGCCCGCAAGACACGGCGATGCGATTTGGTAAACGATCTTCACCAGAAGCGGCAGCTTTATCAGCCATCGGCATGGCCGAAATGCTGGCTCATGAAATCAAAAACCCTTTGGCAGGCATCAAAGGGGCAGCACAGCTTTTGTCCATGAATCTGGAGCCAGATGGCGTTGAACTCACCAATCTCATTGTCTCGGAGACCAAACGCATTTTGGGATTACTGGGGCAGGTGGAACAATTCGGCAATCTGTTGCCGCCAAATCGAAAGCCGGTGAACATCCACGATGTTTTGGATCGCGCCCGCCAAAGCGCGTCTGTGGGGTTTGGGCGGCACATGGTGTTCGTGGAAAATTACGATCCGTCCTTGCCACTGACATACGCCGATTTGGATCAACTGGTTCAAGTGATCCTGAACTTGTTGAAAAACGCCGCAGAGGCGCAGAAGGTTTCAGGCACCATATGGTTGCGCACATTTTACGATCACGCTTTGCGGCGCAGACAGGATAAAGATGGGCAACAACATTCACTGCCCTTGCAGGTGGAAATCATAGATGACGGGCCAGGATTGCCCGCCGCCATTGAAGACCAAATTTTTGATCCTTTCGTGTCTGGCCGTGAAAACGGCACCGGGCTTGGCTTGGCGTTGGTTTCAAAAATCGTGGCAGACCATGATGGATGGATTTCTGTCACTTCCAACCCTGGGAAAACAGTTTTTCGGATCTCGCTTCCAGTTGCAGATGATTTTTTAGAAAAGGAGGCATCATAAATGGACGGCACGGTTCTTATTGCTGATGATGATCGCACAATTCGCACTGTTTTGACGCAAGCGTTTACGCGCGCGGGATGCCGGGTGCATGCCACGTCTTCTTTGATAACGCTGAAGCGGTGGGTGGAAGAAGGCAAAGGCGATCTGGTGATTTCTGACGTTATGATGCCGGATGGAAACGGCATCGAAATGCTGCCAGAAATTCACAACGAACGCCCCGGTATGCCGGTGATTGTTATCTCTGCTCAAAATACAATTTTGACCGCAGTGAAAGCCACCGAGGCGCGGGCCTTTGACTATCTTCCAAAGCCATTCGATTTGCCAGATTTGATGACCCGCGCGTCGCAAGCTTTGGAAACCAAACGCCGATTGCCGAAAAAAGCAGCGTTTCAACACAGCCAGACCGACAGCCTTCCTTTGGTGGGTCGGGCTGAAAACATGCAAGACCTGTATCGCCTTATTGCGCGTGTTATGAATTCTGATTTGCCCGCCGTGATCGAAGGGGAAAGCGGAACTGGGAAATCCCTGATTGCCCGAACTGTGCACGCTTTGTCTGATCGAAGGGACCAGCCGCTTATCGTGGCAACTGTTGAAGATTTTGCCACCTCCGAACGGGCAAAGGCCATTTTTGATCAGGCTCAAAAAGGCACTGTCGTTATTGAAGATGTCACTGAATTTGACCTGGCGGCCCAAGGCAGATTGGTTCGAATTTTAGAAAGTGATCAAGATGAACCCACGGCGCTGTTGGTCACCAGCCAGGACAGTTTGGGTCGATACGTCGATGAAGGCGATTTTCGGCAAGATCTTTACTTTCGGTTGACTGGGATCGTTCTGAACGTCCCACCCTTGCGCGAGCGGGTGGAAGACGTGCCGTTGCTTGTGGATTATTTTCTGGGCGAAGTGGAACGTGAAAACGGGGCTGTCAAATCCATCAGTCCAGAGGCCATGCAAGCGTTGCGTGCATTTGATTGGCCAGGAAACGTCCGGCAATTGGCATTTACAGTGCGGCGTCTGACACTCACAGCGTCAGACTCACAAATCGGCTTGGAACATGTGGAAGAAGTGTTGTTGTCCAATGGACGCAGGCGCAGCGTTGGGGGCGGCGGTTCTGAAGAAAAACTATCAGAATCAGTTAACCGGCATCTGACGCGTTATTTCCATCTTCACGACGGTGATTTGCCGCCTGTCGGTGTTTATCAACGCATTTTGCGCGAAGTCGAAAAACCTCTGATTGAAATTGCTTTGGATGCTACAGCCGGTAATCAAGCCAAATGTGCGGAATTGCTTGGGATAAACCGAAATACCCTCAGAAAAAAGATAACTGAGCTCGATATTCTCGTGACACGGCGTCGTAAGTTGATGTAAAACCGCAACAGGAGTGACCGATATACCATAGCGTCATTCTGTTCGGGGAAATCGAATTACGTGGGGGACGCCGTGCGGCAAGGCATGGTCAGCGATTGGGTGTCGATCGGGGCTGATTTCAGCCACCGGCGCAATGTTCGCTTTGCATTTGCAGTTTTGCTTGTTGTGACTGGCCCTGTTTTGGTGGTGGCCACTTACCTTGCATTGCAACCTTTGAATGAAGGAACTTCACAGTTTCTTCGGATCATCCTTACGTTTGATTTGGTCTATGTTCTTGTGGCCGCTGCATTGGTGGTCTGGCGGATTTCGCAAGTGGTATCTGCACGCCGTGCGAGATCGTCAGGATCACGGCTTCATGTTCGGCTTTCTTCCGTTTTTGCAGCTTTGGCACTGGTACCCGCTGTGTTGGTGGCGCTTTTTGCGATGTTAACTGTGAACCAATCCTTTGAAGGTTGGTTTTCTGATCGGGTCCGCAACGCGGTGGGTGTTTCAAGGGACGCGGCCCAAGCCTATCAAGAAGATCAACGCGCCGCCATTCGCGAAGATGTTGTGGCCATGGCGATGGCCCTTAACCAAGCAGAAGAACGTTTTTCGCTCGAAGATGGGCAACTGCGGCAAGTTCTGCAGGACCTGACGCCCCAAATCCAACGCGGCGTGAAAGAAATTTTTGTTGTCGACAACTTAGGAACCTTGGTGGTGCGGGGGCCCGATAGTTACTTGTTCAACTTTGAGCAACCGACTCCAGACCAGATCCAAAGCGCCGAAGGTGCAAACCCAGCCATTATTTTGGATCAACAAGGCAACGAAATTCGCGCCCTGTTTCGATTGGAAGCTTTCACCAACAGATACATTTACATCGCGCGTGAAATCGACGGACGTCTGGCGGGGCTTTTGGACGAAACCACCGCCACGGCAAGTTTGTATCAACAGCTTGAACGGGACAGGGGCAAACTGCTGTTCGACTTCGGCGTGTTGTATTTGGTTTTTGCTTTGATTTTGGTTTTGGCAGCCACGTGGGTTGGACTTTGGTTTGCTGAGCGACTGGCACGCCCAATCGGTGATTTGGCCGCCGCAGCCCGGCGGGTTGGCGCTGGGGATTTGGATGCACAAGTGGACAACTTGCGTGGCGATGACGAGATTTCGATGCTTGGCCGGTATTTCAATCAGATGACCAAACAACTGAAAGGGCAGCGCGACAATCTGGTTCAAAACGCGGAACAAGCTGACCGAAGACGCAGGTTGTTCGATTCCGTGCTGTCGTCGGTGACTTCTGGTGTTGTGGGGCTGGATACTGAAGGCAACATTACCTTTCTAAATCGCGCCGCAGAACGTGTCCTTGATTTGGATGCAACGGCATTGGGCGGCAGCTTTCGTGACCTGGTTCCAGAAATTGCGCCGTTGCTGTCGGAGCTCCCCACCAGTCGAAACAGAACTGTCCGACAAGAATTGAAGCTTGTGCGAAATGGCAAACAAGAAAGTCTTTTGACCCAAGTTGCAGCCCGTGAAAATGAAAACGGTCAGATTGAAGGCATGGTGATTGCTTTAGAAGACGTCACCGACTTGGTCAGCGCGCAGCGAATGGCGGCTTGGGGGGACGTGGCAAGACGCATTGCCCATGAAATCAAAAACCCGCTTACGCCGATCAAGCTTTCAGCTGACCGAATTTACAGAAAATTTGGCCCCGCTTTGGGCGATGATTCCGAAAAACTGGAAGCCATGACTGGCGTGATTGTGCGCCAAACAGATGATTTACGCCGGATCGTCGATGAATTCTCCAAGTTTGCGCGAATGCCGCAGGCGGAAAAGCGGCCTGGTTCTTTAACTGATCTGATCCAAGACGTCGTATCTTTGCAAAACACAGCGCTGGCCAAAATTGATGTGACTTCGCATTTGCCAGATGAAAGCACCGAGTTTTTGTTTGACCAAACCATGATGCGACAGGCGCTTACAAATCTTGTGAAAAACGCCGGTGAAGCCATTGAAATGCGCATGCAAACGCAGCCGTTGCCCAAAGGAGCTGTGGACGTGGTTTTGAAAGTCGAGAACGCAGATGCCGTTCTTACAATTTCCGACAATGGGGTTGGGCTTCCGGAAGACCGTGCAAAGCTTTTTGAACCTTATGTGACGCACCGCGATGAAGGGACCGGTTTGGGGCTGCCAATTGTGGTCAAGATCATCGAAGAACACGGAGGTTCTCTGACGCTGGAGGATCGCTGGACTTTGGATAACCAAAAAACTCAAGGCGCTGTGGCACGCGTTGTGCTGCCAATGGTGGGTGCCTTACAGCAAGAAAAACAGGTGGATTATGGGTGATATTTTAATCGTCGATGATGAAAGAGATATTAGAGAATTGATTTCTGACATCTTGATTGATGAAGGGTTCACGACGCGGCTGGCAGGTACATCTGACGACGCGATGGCTGAGTTGGGCAAAGCACAGCCTGCGCTGTTGATTTTGGATATTTGGCTTAAAGACAGCCAAATGGACGGCATCGACATTCTTAAAGCCGTTAAACAGGACACACCTGACGTTCCGGTGGTGATAATTTCGGGCCATGGCAACATTGAAATTGCCGTGGCTGCCATCAAGCAAGGGGCCTACGATTTTATCGAGAAGCCCTTCAATATTGACCAACTTTTGGTGGTTATCCGCCGCGCCATGGAAACATCGCGCTTGCGCCAAGAAAACCAGGCATTGCGGCGTCAAGATGCGCCTGCTTTGGACATGATTGGTCAATCGGCTGTGTTCCGCACGCTTAAATCTAATTTGGAAAAAGTGACCAAATCCAACGGCAGAGTGATGCTGACGGGACCCGGTGGTTCCGGCAAAGAAATTGCTGCCAGGTACATTCATGCGAATTCAAACAGGGCAGACGCTCCATTTGTTAGCGTAAATGGCGGAACCATGGAGCCTGACACCGTTGAACAAACCCTATTCGGCTCGGAAGGCCCGACAGGTGTGCAAGCCGGTTTGTTGGAATCCGCTGACCGTGGGGTTTTGTATTTAGATGAAGTAGCGGATCTGCCGCTTGCCACGCAGTCAAAACTGTTGCGTGTTCTTGTGGACCAAAAGTTCTCACGCGTTGGGGGGCAGGGCGTCGTTAAGGTGGATGTTCGGATCATTTCTTCCACCACCAAAGACTTGTTGGAAGAAATCGAAGCGGGTCGTTTCAGAGAAGAACTTTATCACCGATTGAATGTTGTACCGATCCAAGTTCCCAGCCTTGAAGATCGCCGCGAAGATATTCCGTTGTTGGCGAATTTCTTCGTCGAAAGCTTGCATCAAGATCAAGGCCTGCCACTTCGCAGTTTTGATTCAGATGCTTCTGCGATGCTGCAAAGCATGCTGTGGCCGGGGAACGTGCGCCAATTGCGCAATGTCATTGAACGCATTTTGATTTTGGGACGCCAAAGCGGCCCCATCAATTCGGAAGAACTGCCTGCAAATGAAAATCAAAGCCGCAGCATGGATGGCCGCATTGTTCTTTCTGGAAATATGGCCACGCTGTCTTTGCGTGAAGCGCGCGAATATTTTGAACGTGAATACTTGCTGACACAGATTAACCGTTTCGGTGGAAACATTAGTCGAACAGCAAATTTTGTTGGAATGGAACGGTCTGCTTTGCACCGTAAGTTGAAATCCTTGGGGGTCGTTACATCAAACCGTGGCGGCGGACGTGTTGCTAAATTGGATGCGGAAAGCGAAATTTAGTCCAATTACGGGGACCGACGATAGATTGACCAAAACGGCCTGATCTGACAGTCGTGGGTCCTTGAATGGGGCAACAAAGGCCGTTTCCATATGAAGGTCATCATTTGCGGTGCCGGACAGGTCGGGTGGCAAATTGCACGCCACTTGGCCAACGAAAAAAACGACGTCACGATCATCGACAATAACGCTGATCTGGTGCGACGTGCGACCGATACCTTGGATGTACAGGGACTTGCGGGCTTTGCAAGTTATCCAAATGTGCTTGAACGTGCGGGCGCTGAAGACGCAGATATGATTATCGCCGCCACGCATTCCGACGAAGTGAACATGATAACGTGCCAAGTGGCGCATTCTGTTTTTTCTGTACCCCGCAAAATTGCCCGCCTGAGGGCGCAGGGTTATTTGAATGCTATCTATTCGGATCTGTTTCGTCGGGATCACTTGCCAATTGACGTTGTAATCAGCCCAGAACGTGAGGTAGCGATCGCCGCCCTCAGACGTTTGCAAACACCCGCAGCGTTTGAAACAGAGTTCTTTTTGGGGCAGAAAGCACAACTTATCGGCATCCGAATTTCGGACGATTGTCCGGTAGCTGGGACACCCCTGCGCGAATTGAGTGATCTTTTTTCCACCCTTCGGGCACGCGTTGTTGGCGTTCGACGGTCAGGGGAGTTGATGGTGCCCAAGGCCGATGACCACGTGGAAGTTGGAGATTCTTGTTACGTCTTCGCCCACGTGGAAGATGTTGCGCGCACTCTAGAAGCGTTTGGCAAACATGCCCCTGAACAAAAGCGGGTTGTCGTTGTTGGCGGCGGGAATGTTGGACTGGCTGTTGCAAAAAATCTTGAGGACCAACCCGGCCGGGTCCGATGCAAAGTGATTGAAAGAAGCCGCGCTTGCGCCGAACGTGCGGCGGAAGAGCTTGAAAAAACCATTGTTTTACACGGCGACGGGTTGGATGCCAGCTTGCTGCGGGAAGCGAATATCGAAAATTCAGATGCTGTTCTGGCAGTAACGGATGACGATAAAACCAATATTTTGGCCGCCGTGCGATCCAAAGCACTGGGCTGCAAAATGTCCATTTGTTTAATAAACGACCCCACGTTGGTGCCACTTTTGGATGCATTGAATATTGATGCGCATATTAATCCCCGCGCCACCACAGTGTCTTCGATTCTTCGGCACATTCGTCAAGGTAAAGTCCAAGGGGTTTATTCCGTTGGTGATGCCGATGCTGAAGTGATTGAAGCGGTTGTTCTTTCAACATCGAACATTGCAGGAAAACTGATAAATGAGATCGATTTTCCGGCGGGCGTTTTGGTGGGGGCCATGCGCAAAGACAAAGAAGTGATCGTACCGCGCGGCAGCACACGGATCGAAGAAGGCGATGGCCTTGTATTGTTTTCCTTGTCGCAAAACGTTCAAGACGTTGAACGTTTGTTGCAGGTAACAATCGACTTTTTCTAATGCCACGTCGCAGCCCAACCCACATCTTGGTCCTGGTGCCGCTTTGGTTTGCGGGCATAATGATGGTTCCAGCGGTGCATGGATTTACTGTTGGAACATCTTCCGAGGGGCGTGCGTTCCTGTATGCAGCAATTTTGTCATTGTTTGGATTTGGGTTTGCGCGCGTCGCACAAAGTTCATCCCCGATCCGGCCCACATCTCAGCGGAACATGCTGATCACCCTGTTGGTTTTGTTTCTTTTGCTGCCAATCATCTTGGCCGTGCCGTACCATGATGCGCTGAAAACAACGTCATTTTTAAATGCTTACTTAGATATGGTTTCAGCGCTTACCACCACTGGCCTTCAGGTCTTGGACCCCGATAGGCTCAGCGAAACGCTGCACCTTTGGCGCGCATTGGTGGCTTGGGTCGGCGGGTTTTTACTTTGGGTATTGGCATGGTCAGTGTTCATGCCCCTGAACTTGGGCGGTTACGAACATCTCTCGCGGGGGAACATGACCGTTTGGGGCGGGGATCATGGATCAACGCGCCAACAAACACTGGCATCTGTACGGTTTTCGTCCGAAGCAGGGCGACTTTTGCCAGCTTATGCAGGACTAACGCTGTTGGTGTTCATATTTCTTCTCAGCAATGGCACATCCCCTTTAGAAGCCGCGGTCTTTGCCATGGGCGTTTTGTCCACGTCTGGTATACAAATCGCCCCAGCGGGAACGCCATTGACGGTGGGACCGCTCATGGAAGCGACATTTGCGGTCTTTTTCATCTTTTCAGTTTCTCGGGTTGTCGTGAATGCAGCAGCAGGCGCCCCTTCTTTGAAAAACCTGCGCAATGATCAAGAACTGCGTATGGCAGCCTTCTTAGTACTAAGCATTACATTGGCCATCTTTTTCAAACACTACATCGGGGCCACGACTGTGGATCAAGATGAGAGCCTGAGGCAAGCTTTGCTGGTTCTTTGGGGCGGCTTTTTCACGACTGTTTCGTTCTTGGTAACTGCAGGCTACATCTCTGAAGGGTGGGCGGCCGCGCAGGTTTGGTCGGGTCTTAATGGGTCATCTTTGGTGTTGTTGGGTCTTGCTTTGGTGGGCGGCGGGATTGCCACCACGGCGGGTGGCATCAAACTTTTGCGCCTAGCTTTGCTGTTGGGACACACGCGTTCGGAAATGCAAAAACTGATTTCCCCATCGCAAATTACACGAAATGATGCAGAAGAAATTCGCGCCACCATGATGGCTTGGGTGTTCTTTATGATGTTTGCGGTTTCGCTGGCGGTTGTGCTTCTTCTTCTGGCATTTTCGGGCGTGAATTTTGAAAACGGAATTGTTTTGACCGTGGCCACATTGTCGAACACAGGGCCATTGACCGCTGTGGCCGCAATGGAGCCTATCGATTTTGTCAGCCTCGGTGATCTCAGCAAATATGTCCTTTGCATCGCCATGGTTGTCGGCCGTTTGGAAACCTTGGTGTTTGTGGCACTACTTAATCCAGAACTTTGGCGGTCAGGCTGATTTAGGGCTGGTCAAGGGCAACTTTCACTCCCATATTGCGCTCATGCGGGAGATTTGTGTGTGTTCCCGTCAAGACCAAAGGTAAAGAAAAATGGCTGATAAGCAAAACCTTCAAGACGCATTCTTGAACCATGTCCGTAAAGCAAAAGTGCCTGTAACGATCTTTTTGATCAACGGCGTTAAACTGCAGGGTGTTATCACTTGGTTTGATAATTTCTGTGTTCTTTTACGCCGCGATGGGCAAGCCCAACTGGTGTATAAGCATGCTATTTCCACCATCATGCCAGCACAGCCCATCAGTCTTTATGAAGGCGACGAATAACGTGGTTTCGTCCGCGATTTTGTTTTGGGACTGACCCGCGCTTGGGTGATACACCCACACATCAAATCTGCGACACAAACCGCACGTGAACCCGCATCAGCGTTGGAAGAAGCCGTGGCTTTGGCCAAAGCGCTGCCTGAATTGGAAGTGTGCGGGTCCGATGTGGTCAATCTGTCGAAGGTCCATCCAGGCGCCTTGTTTGGCACTGGCAAGATTGATGAATTGGCAACGGTTTTGAAATCAAACGAGATCGATCTCGTTTTGATTGATGGCCCCGTGACACCTGTCCAACAGCGCAACTTAGAAAAGGTTTGGAAGGTAAAGCTTTTGGACCGTACCGGTCTGATCCTCGAGATCTTTTCTGATCGTGCCCAGACACGTGAAGGTGTGTTGCAAGTTGAAATGGCCGCGCTGACGTATCAGCGGACACGGCTGGTGCGGGCTTGGACCCACTTGGAACGGCAACGCGGTGGTTTGGGCTTCGTCGGCGGCCCCGGTGAAACACAAATCGAGGCGGACCGACGTGCCATTGATACCCAGCTCACGCGGCTTAAGCGTCAGCTGACGAAGGTGGTGAAAACGCGTGGTTTGCATCGTGCTGCCCGGGCCAAGGTTCCTTATCCGATTGTTGCCCTTGTGGGGTACACAAACGCCGGCAAATCCACATTGTTCAATCGGATGTCCGGCGCAGATGTATTTGCCCAAGACATGTTGTTCGCCACTTTGGATCCCACCATGCGCGCGATCAAGTTACCTGACGGACGCGATATCATTTTGTCCGACACCGTTGGGTTCATTTCCGATTTGCCGACTGAATTGGTGGCGTCTTTTCGGGCAACGTTAGAGGAGGTCAACGCGGCCGATATCGTTGTTCATGTCCGTGATATTGCCCACGCCGAAACCCAGGCTCAAGCGGCCGATGTTGAAAAGGTTTTGGAAGGGTTGGGAATTGCTGCAGATACCCCGAGGTTAGAGGTCTGGAACAAATGTGATTTGCTGTCAGATGACGTGGCACAAATCGCAAAAGAAACGGCCGAAGCGCGCGAAGATGTGCTGATGTTGTCCGCGATCACCGGGCAGGGGGTCGATGAATTCTGTGCTCAGATCAGCAAGATTTTGGCCCCAAAAACCACAGATGAAACCTTGGATTTGAGCTTTTCCCAAGCCCGCGAACGCGCCTGGTTGTTTGAACAAAACTTGGTTTTACAAGAACGCCAGACGCAAACAGGATTCGAAATCGATGTCCGTTGGAGCGACCGAAAAGCCAAAGAGTTTAAGGCGCTTTAATCTTCTGCCGCATCCAGTGGGCTAAGCACGGTTATCCCTTCAGCGCCGGCCCGGGCCAAGTCTGGATCAAGTGACATGTTCACGTATTCCCCGCGCCGCCAAAGTTCTCCGATATCGTCATAATGGCGCGAAAGCGGGTGCCCACTTTGCCCTGTGGCAATTGCAAAAACGGAACTGTCAGGGTCAGAAAAATCGTATACCCCACGATATCCCGCCGCATGAACGTTTTGAAAAGGCGCTTGTGCATTACCGGATGTTCGCCCCCGCATCAAAGTGTTGTCGCCCCCTGACGTAGATTGATGAATGTTAACGAACCAATTCACAATCGGCACCTTGCCCAAAACTGGGTGGTCGTGCGTTGCAATGTGGGCATCGCCCCAGCGCAAAGCCTCAACCGTGCCGCCATAGGTATCGTTCAGCCAATTCAAAGCATCTTCCAGGGCGACCCGAGAAATTTGTTGGCAGGTTTCAATCGGGGCAGATTGCAAAATATCACACCATTTTGCGGCTCCGTCTACGTTCCGAAAAACCTTTTCAATGAAAGGTGGTTCAGGATGGGCAAAGGAAGCTGCCAACGGGCCCAGTTCATCTTGGATCAGACGCTGTTGTAACGCACGCAACCACGCAGAAAAAATCAAAGGTTCAGGCAAATGTTCGTTCATTTCCCCGTTCCAATTCGCCAGAAGTTTTAGAGCTTCTTGCCTTCGGGCATCAGGGGTACCGGCTTCGGCCGCCACCGCCTCAAACCACAAATCCTTACCCATCAACGGCAAAAGGCTGCGTGCAGTCGGGGAAACGGTGTCCAACTGGGCTTCAATAAAACTGCCGCGGGTGTGGACCTTGCGGTTTTGCATCAGCCTTTCCCACCGTTGGATGCGCTGCGTATCGCCCCAAGTGAAAGACAAATGTTCTGGAAACGGGCGATCAATGAATTTGTTATTGGTGTTGCCGACGATGCCGCCATCTTCTCCCCAGAAAACCGGGTTGTTTTCCGCTGCAAAAACACCATCCCAACGGTTTTGGTCCAGCCAGCCGGGGGAAGGTATGCGCCCCTGTGATTGATGTTCTGGTTTGCGTTTCGGCAGTGCGCCTATGGTCTTCATCGCCACACCAGTATCGTCAGCGATCGTCAAATTTTGTGACGGTCCAATGTAAAGTTTCGATGCATCTAAACCACCCGTAATGTCTTGCGCGTGCATCATGCCCACGGTGGCGTCCAAAGACGTGTCCTTGGGCGTTAACAGTGTCCAAGCCAAGGACATAACGTGATTGGCGGGCGTGATGGCCTTCAAGTCATATTGATTGCCAGGCATAACGGGGCCGTTTTCTGTCCAACGGAGTTGTAAGGTGACTGGGGCCTCATCCTTGATTTGGATAATGGTTTGGCGGGTTTTAAACGGCCTGTACCCTGCAGGGGTCAGATATTTTCCAGGGGTGTTTGGTTCCAATTGTTCGATGTAAAGGTCTTGGTCGTCCAAATAGGAAGATGTTAACCCCCAACCGAGTTTGGCGGACCGGCCCACCAAAACAGAAGGAAGGCCGGGGATCGTAGCGCCGATAACGCCCCCCGAAGACAGATCAAGCCTGGCCAAATACCAAATACTGGGCGCTGTCAGACCCAAATGGGGATCATTGGCCAACAAACTTGCCCCGGCGGCGCTGCGGCTTTTCGCAGCGGCCCAGGCATTTGATGCACCAGCAAAGGGGCGATCTTTTGAAGGGGAAAGTGGATGGCTGTTAACCGCGATTTTGGAATGCGACGGGGTCACACCCGGCGCCAAGGACGCGTAGTTGGGCAGTTCTGCCACGGCCCGCCCCAACGTGTCAGGCAACAAATCTTGCACCTGGCCGGGCTCTAAAATCAAAGATAACCGCGCTTTCAATACTTCTTCTTGCAGATGGGATGACATCTGCACGCCCATCAGCTTGATAACAGCAACACTGTCAGCGGGTTGCCACGGCGCAATGGCGTTAGAAAACACAAAGAACTCTGGCGCGCCGCGACCGCGCGCTTGTGTATTAATTTGCGAAATCCACGCGTTTACGCCTTTTGCATACGCATCCAAATATCGCTGGGTCCGTGGTTGCAAAGCTCCAACCGATTGTTCCGCAAGTCGGTAGATGTCCAACCGCCGCATCAACATATCAATTTGCAAGGTTTCCTGGCCAAAGACCTCAGACAAGCGGCCTTGGGCCGTGCGGCGCAGCATGGTCATTTGCCAAAGCCGATCTTGCGCATGGGCAAATCCCAAACCAAACATCACATCTTCATCGGCGTCTGCGAAAATATGCGGAATGTTGTATGTGGATCTAACGATTTCAACATCGCCAGAAATGCCATCCACCGTTAACTGATCATCATAATCTGGAATCGATCGGGACAAGAAGGTGACCAAGAAAAACACCGAGATCCCAGTCAAGATTAGACCGATAAACCCCAGCCGCAAAAGCAAGTAAAATGCCCGTTCCATGATCGCTCCTGATTGACCTGCGCACAACAGGCTTTAGGTTCGTTGGACATAACCATGATTACGAAGGGGCGCAAACCCATGGCGAAAGTAAGTTTTTTAGGGCTTGGTGTTATGGGGTTCCCTATGGCTGGGCACTTGCAAGCAGCCGGGCACAACGTGACCGTTTTCAACCGAACAGCATCTAAAGCTGATGCCTGGGTAAGCCAGTATGGCGGCATGGCGGCCAGCACGCCAGCGCAAGCCGCAGCTGATGCAGATTTTGTCATGGCCTGTGTTGGCAATGACGACGACTTGCGCAGCGTGTGTTTGGGGCCAGAAGGCGCCCTTGGTGCCATGAAAAACGGGGCAATCTTCGTGGATCACACCACGGTGTCGGCGAAAGTGACACGTGAAATGTACGATGTTGCTGCCCAAAATTCGGTTGGTTTTGTGGATGCGCCAGTTTCCGGTGGGCAAGCAGGTGCTGAAAATGGACAGTTGGGCATTATGTGCGGTGGCGACGCAAAGGCGTATGCTTCCGCGGAACCCATCATGAATGTTTATGCCAAAGCCTGCCGCCGCTTGGGCGACAGCGGGGCCGGGCAATTAACAAAAATGGTCAACCAGATATGCATCGCTGGTGTGGTCCAGGGTTTGTCCGAAGGGCTGCACTTTGCTGAAAAAGCGGGCCTCGATATCGAAGAGGTTGTGTCGGTAATCAGTCAAGGGGCTGCGGGGTCTTGGCAAATGTCCAACCGTTTTGAAACCATGGCCAAAGATGAATACGACTTTGGATTCGCCGTCGATTGGATGCGAAAAGACCTCGGCATTTGCTTGGACACAGCCGACGAAAATGGTGCCAGTTTGCCTGTAACCGCAATCGTAGATCAGTTTTACAAGGACGTGCAAAACCAGGGCGGGGGGCGTTGGGACACCTCCAGCTTGATCAAAAGACTAAGGCTTATGGGCTGACCCTTAGGGAATAATGCGGGTGTATTTGATGCCTTCAAGCGTGGCACCCGCACGCAGCCCGGCTTGCGCAAAAATCACCGCCACAACGGGTGAAAATGTTGTGGTGGAATCAGCCCGCAGTTCGTCCGATTTATCTAAGAATGCGTATTCAACATTGGCACCCAATGCCCATCCTGATGACGCCCGGAAGTCTTGCAAAGCTTCTGATGTCATGAAGAACAGAACATGGGAATACTGTTCAACGCCGACTTGCAGACCAGCACTGGCATGTGCGGCACTGTAATAATCGACAGTACGGTCATTGATCATCAATGCGCCACGGCCGTAACCACCGCCAAATCCAAAACCACCCTTTGTCACCAAGGGCATCACCAGCATTGCGCGCGAATTCAGTGCAAGCTGCTTTGTCCCGGGGTGCTGTGCGTACATAAATTCAACGGTTTCGGCCACACGCCCATCTATGCGCGCAGACCCTGTGCTGTTCACACCATTGCCGCATCCCGCGAGTGCGCCTGCAGCCACCATTCCCAGCATAAAGCCACGTTTATTCAAAATTTTCATCTGTCTGCCCGATTTATATATGCCGCTTTTGCGGTCGTTACCGATCTCTTAGCACAGATTGTCTGCAAATGTCACCTCACCAAGTGTTACCAAGGTTTACTGCAACAATCGCGCAGCTGTTGGTGCAAAATAGGTCAAAATGCCATCGCAGCCGGCCCGTTTGAACGCGATCAGGCTTTCCATCATGACCGCTTCGCCATCAAGCCAGCCGTTGGCGGCAGCAGCTTGTAACATCGCGTATTCGCCGGACACTTGATATGCAAAGGTTGGGGCACCAAAGGCGTCTTTCACACGACGACAGATATCAAGATAGGCCATACCCGGCTTTACCATCACCATGTCCGCGCCTTCTTGCAGGTCGCGTTGCACCAAACGCAACGCTTCGTCTGAATTCGCTGGATCCATTTGGTATGTCTTCTTGTCACCCACCAATGCACCCGCCGCGCCAACCGCATCTCTGAAGGGGCCGTAGAATGCGCTGGCATATTTTGCAGCGTAAGACAGAATGCTCACATTTGAATAACCCTCGGCCTCTAACATATCGCGCAATGCGCCAATGCGGCCATCCATCATATCAGATGGTCCCAAAATATCCGCGCCAGCGGCGGCTTGGGCTTGGCCCATGCGCACCAGGGCATCTACGGTTTCATCATTGACGATCACACCATCACGCACGATGCCATCGTGACCGTTGATATTGTATGGGTCCAACGCGATATCGGTCATCACAGCGATGTCTGGAACTGCGTCTTTGATGGCACGAATGGCCTGGTTCGACAGATTATCTGGGTTCCATGCTTCTTCACAGCCAGCCGTTTTTAACGCGGGGTCCGTGTAAGGAAAAATGCATATGGCAGGGATGCCCAAATCGGCGGCGTCGCGGGCCAATGCTGGCAATCTGTCCACGGTGTGGCGTTGTACACCAGGCATTGAAGGCACATCACTTACGTCGTTTTTCCCGGCTTGAACGAAAACAGGCCAAATAAAGTCACTCGGCGTTAGTGCGGTTTCACGGACCATACAGCGCAGGCTTTCCGATTGCTTTAATCGCCGCAGCCGTGTTCGTGGAAAGGCCGGTGTGATAATTTGCGCCATGTCTTGTCCTTCACTCGTTGCCAGGCATGCATGACACCTGAGCGTCCAACGAAATTGACACGCGGGCAGGGACTTGCCAAGGGGGCAATTCTTGGTATCGAGTTGTCAACTTTAAGGACGTCTCGATGCAATTTGCCTCCCTTTTGCACATCAACCCATTCGAGAGCCTTTGGTTCTGGGTTCTTTTGTTGTGCCAGTGGATTTTCCATCTTACGTGGATTGGCGGGGTCCCTGCAGACATCCTCGATCAGGCTGGCGAAGATGAAGGGGGCAAGCGATTTAATCAATACCTAGCGATTCAACGCGAGAGGCAACGTCAACATCGTGAAAATCTTACCGCGGTTCATGTCGCACTTGTGTCGTGCATTGTGATGGGGCTGGCCGTTTTTGCAATCTTGTCAAATTGGCCAACAGCCCAAGGCGCATTGGTTCTTCTGGCCGCACAAGCATTCTTCATTCAACGAAATTGGGCTTTGCTCAGAATGTCGCAAGGACACCAAGCCCCACAGGCCCTTTGGCACCGTGAACGAAAAATACGATTGTTTGCCTGGGTTGTTACCGTGCTTTTGGTAATGGTGTTGGCAAACTTACATATCACGCGAATTGGTTGACATCGGCCATCGGAGTCGTAGGTCACGTCGCATGGTTACAAGCATCACAAAAAGCAGCGTCCCTCCGGGGTTTGACGCCAAAATACTGGCAGCCGAAGCGGTTGGCGGCACGATCCACATTGCTTTGGATGCAAAACGACTTGCGGCCATGCGTGATGCATTGGCGTTCTTTGCGCCAGACTTGCCCGTATTTGAATTTCCCGCTTGGGACTGCCTGCCTTATGACAGGGTCTCCCCAAACAGCGACGTGTCATCCGCAAGACTTGCGGCCTTGGCAACGTTTCAATCCAAGATGCCCAAAGACTTTGTCGTCTTAACAACTTTGGCCGCGTCCACCCAATTTGTGCCAGCCCGCGATGTCTTAAAGGACGCGGTTTTTGTGGCCAACAAAGACAGTCGCATCGATGAAGACCGATTGCGCCAAGCGTTGGTCCGTATGGGCTTCACCCAAAGCCCCACGGTTATGGAAGCAGGGGATTATGCGATCCGTGGCGGCATCATTGATATTTTTCCACCGGGACAACCAGGGCCGATCCGCCTTGATTTGTTCGGTGACGTTTTGGATGGCATTCGCCGTTTTGATCCAGAAACGCAGCGCACCGTTGAACATTTGGAAAAAGTGGAATTGGTGCCGGTTTCCGAGATTTTGTTGGATGACGCGTCCATTTTGAAGTTTCGCCAAAGCTATCGGCAGGAATTTGGCGCAGCTGGTTCAGATGATCCATTATATGAAGCCGTGTCTGCGGGGCGAAAGTATCAGGGCGTGGAACATTGGCTGCCGTTCTTTTACGAAAAGCTGGAAACGTTGTTTGACTTTTTACCCGATGCATCTGTGGTCTTGGATGAGGCGTTGGGCGCCGCACACCAATCCCGTTGGGAAAGCATTGCAGATCAATATGATGCACGTGCAGAAGTGCAGCGCCAAGCTGGGCGATTGGAAGCGGTCTATAAACCTGTTCCAGCTGGCAGCCTCTATTTGGATGAAGCTGCGTTTTCGCGCGCCTTGTCGGAACGCCGGCAGATAAAGCTAGCCGCTTTGGCACTGCCCACCGGACCGGGTGTAACGGATGCCGGCGCAAAGATAGGACGCGACTTTGCCCCCGAACGCCAGGCTGAAAATATCAATTTGTTCAATGCCCTTGCAGCCTTTGTGAAAGCAAAGCTTGAAAACAAACCTGTCGTGGTGGCGTCTTACTCAGAAGGTGCGCGCGAACGGATTGGCGCGCTTCTGGCGGATGAAGGACTTGTTGAAACGATTGAAATCAACAATGCGCGCGATATCCGTGGGTCAGGCCTGTATTTGACAATTTGGGCGTTGGATCACGGATTTGAAACGGCTGATCTTTGCGTGATTTCAGAACAAGATGTGCTGGGTGATCGCTTGGTGCGCGCACCGCGCCGTCGCAAACGCGCAGAAAACTTTCTTACAGAAACCCAAAGTCTGTCCTTGGGGGATTTGGTGGTCCACGTCGACCATGGGATCGGCAGGTACAAGGGGATGGAAATTGTAACCGCCGCAGGTGCGCCGCATGAATGTTTGCTGATTGAATACGCGGAATCTTCAAAGCTTTACCTGCCCGTTGAAAATATCGAACTGTTGTCCCGGTACGGCCACGAAGAAGGTTTGTTGGACAAACTGGGTGGTGGGGCATGGCAGGCGAAAAAGGCACGCCTGAAAGAACGCATTAAAGAAATGGCAGACCGTCTGATGCGGGTGGCTGCTGAACGGGCATTGCGCAAGGCACCGATCATCGATCCACCATTGGGCATGTGGGAATCCTTCAACGCGCGTTTTCCATATACCGAAACCGACGATCAATTGACGGCAATTGAGGCTGTGGTGGAAGATTTAAGTGCTGGGCGCCCCATGGATCGGCTGGTGTGCGGTGACGTGGGGTTTGGCAAAACGGAAGTTGCCATGCGGGCTGCCTTTGTTGCGGCCATGTCTGGGCTTCAGGTGGCTGTTATTGCGCCGACAACGCTGCTGGCCCGCCAGCATGCCAAATCATTTTCTGAACGTTTCCGGGGGTTCCCCTTGGAAGTTCGTGCTTTGTCGCGATTTGTGGGCAACGCCCAAGCGGACAAAACCCGCGAAGGCCTGGCGCGTGGCACTGTTGATATTGTTGTGGGCACCCATGCTGTTTTGGCCAAACAGGTCAGGTTCAACAATTTGGGCCTTCTGATTATTGATGAAGAACAGCGGTTTGGCGTTGGACACAAAGAACGCTTGAAACAACTGCGATCTGATATTCACGTTTTGACCTTAACAGCCACGCCAATCCCCAGGACGCTGCAGCTGTCTTTGACAGGGGTCCGCGATCTTTCGATCATTGGAACACCGCCCGTCGATCGCTTGGCCATTCGAACCTATGTCAGCGAATTTGACACCGTAACACTGCGCGAAGCTTTGTTGCGTGAACATTATCGGGGTGGGCAAAGTTTCTTTGTGGTGCCACGCATTAGTGACATTCCAGAAATAGAAGACTTCTTGCGCGACAACGTTCCCGAAGTTTCATTCGTTGTGGCCCACGGTCAAATGGCTGCTGGCGAATTGGATGACAAGATGAACGCGTTTTACGATGGAAAGTTCGACGTGTTGTTGGCCACTACGATTGTGGAATCAGGGTTGGACATTCCCACAGCAAACACAATGATTGTGCATCGTGCAGATATGTTTGGGCTGGCCCAGCTCTATCAAATTCGCGGTCGTGTCGGACGCTCAAAAACCCGTGCGTTTGCTTACATGACCACCAAACCCCGCATGAAATTAACCCCGGCGGCTGAGAAACGACTGCGGGTGCTGGGCACCTTGGACAGTCTGGGGGCTGGTTTCACTTTGGCCAGCCAAGATTTGGACATTCGCGGTGCAGGTAATCTTTTGGGGGAAGAACAGTCTGGTCAAATGCGGGATGTTGGATACGAATTGTACCAACAGATGTTGGAAGATGAGATCGCGAAGATCAAATCTGGCCAGGCGTCATTGCCCGAGGATTCCAGCACTTGGGCGCCGCAAATCAACTTGGGCGTTTCAGTGATGATCCCAGAAGCCTATGTCCCAGATCTGGATGTTCGGTTGGGGTTGTATCGGCGCTTGTCTTCACTGACCACCAAGGTGGAACTAGAAGGGTTTGCTGCCGAACTGATAGATCGTTTTGGACCATTGCCGAAAGAAGTGAACACTTTGATGTTGGTGGTGCGCATTAAAGCCATGTGCAAGCGGGCAGGGATTGCAAAACTGGATGGTGGCCCGCGTGGGGCAACGATACAATTTCACAACGACAAGTTTGCATCACCCGAAGGCTTGGTGAAATTCATTCAAGACCAAAGAGGATTGGCCAAAGTAAAAGACAACAAGATCGTCGTGCGGCGTGATTGGGCCAAAACATCTGATAAAATCAAAGGCGCGTTTGCCATCGCCAAAGACTTGGCAGCAGAGGTGAAGGCCAAAAGAGGTTAGGCACCGTCAGCTTTAGCGATTTGGTCTTGAATGTCAGCGATGACTTTCACCCACAACTCTGCCGGTTGCGCACCTGGTACGGCATGTTGGTTTGCGACAATCGATGTGGGCACAGAATTGACACCCATCTTGCGCGAATGCGCATCACGATCACGAATTGATTGTGTGTCCTGGTCGCCTGACAAAAGGCGGGCAACAACATCGGCGTCCATGCCATTTTCACCAGCGATCTTTGCCAATGCCGCTGGATCACCGATATCCACGCCTTTGCAAAAATAGGCCTCAAACAGCGCTTGCACCACTTGGGTTTGCTTTTGATCTTGGCCGGCCCAATGGATCAAGCGGTGGGCGTTGATGGTGTTGGGGGTTTTTTCCATTGCCTCAAAATCAATGGGTAAGTCCAACGCCTGCGCGTTCTCCAACACGGGCGCATAAGCCTTTACAGCGCCTTCTTTACCACCAAATTTGCCCTCCAAATAAGCACGTCGATCCATCCCTTGCGCAGGCATATCAGGATTAAGCTGAAATGGGTGCCATTCAATAACAAACGGATGGTCAGGCACCTGTGCCAATGCGCGGTCCAACTGTGTTTTTCCAATGTAACACCACGGGCAAATCGGGTCAGAAATGATATCCAGTTTAACCATGGTGGATCTCCCACAAAGTTTGCAATTCATTGCGCAATAACTTGCCATTCGCGCTGCGCGGCAAGTGCGGCACAGACACATATGCGCGCGGTTGTTTGTAACGCGCAAGGGCCTGTTCGGCATGGGCTTGCAAAGTCGCGCAGTCTTGATCGGTTGCATCCACTAAAAATGCCACGATCACTGAGACATCTTGTTTGATTTCAATGTCGCACACAGCAAGATCCAAGGCTGTGTGGTTGCTCAAAGTACTTTCCACCTCAATCGGTGACACGCGGTACCCGCCGGCATTCATCATATCCCGCGACCTTCCAGCAAAGTGGATTCGACCATCGGGCTCCATCATGCCTTGGTCAGATGTGACAAACCAATCGCCAACCAAGGGCAGCTTCGGTGCACCGTTTTCCAAATACCCCAACATCAGACCAGGATCACTTTTGTCCACCGCGATTGCCCCTTGAACACCAAAGCCAACGGGGACGTTTTTATCGTTGAGGATCCCGACTTTGCGGCCAGTCTGTACCGACAATGTGGGCGCGCCATGGGGAGATGCTGACAGGAAAGTGGAACATTCCGTCATTCCAAACGCTGGGTAGATTTTTGTGTCGGTAACATTTTCCCAACGTGCATTTAAACTGCCGGACAGCTGATCCCCAGCTGACAGTGCGTGGCGCAGGTCAGGCGTTTTGGGCCAAAAATCAGTTTGCAGAACTTTACGAAATACCCCGGGGGAGGCCGCAAAAATTGTGGCCCGTTCAGCGGCAATAATTCCGGGCAGGTCTTCAAGATGGCTGTGTTGCGCAATGATGGCAGTGGCCCCCATGGCCCAAGGGTCCAACAGACCGGTGCCCAAAGTGTAGCTCCAATTGAAAGCACCAGCGTGCAGCATCCGGTCTTCCCGCGTCAGGCCGTACCAGTCTTGCCACATCATGCGACGGGCCCAGACGGCGCGGTGACCATGCAGAACCGCCTTTGGCACCCCTGATGTGCCAGATGTGAACATGACATATCCTGGTCGATCCGCTGAGCCCAGCAGCGGGTTCCAAATTGCTGTTCCGTCCCAGGTAATTACAGATTTGACGTCAATTAGGCATTGATTTGAATCCGGCAACGCCACGTTTTGCGCGAACACCATCGCTTGAACCGGAACCTGGGCCAACATTTGATCAACCTCTGCCTGTGTGGCCTGGGCAGATGTAATCACCGGGATCGCACCAAGCGCGGCAAGGGCCAAGAAAACAACTGGAAACTCAATTGTATTGCCCAGCCGTAACATCACGTAATCCCCAGCGCCGATGCGTTTTTTTTGCAGCGCGGCGGCAGTGTTTGAAATCACGGAACGCAGATCGCCAAATGTAATGGATTCCCGCAACGGATCACCTGGTTGACGCAGTGCAACCTTGTGGTCCTGACCGCCATGCATAACGTAATCTGCCAGATTGAAACTATCTGGGCAGATCGGTGCGGGGCGCAGGTCAAGGATCGACGTCATGGGAAGGTGGCTAAAACCAAAGCCGCGATGTTGCAAGGATTGCCGTCCCCACGTTATAGGCAAGTATGACTGACGATGATCGAACCCTCATTCTTCACATTGAACGCCAGCGCGGTGAAAAAGAATCCGCGCAGCCGCTGGATTTGGGGCAGCGCGTCCGCGATCTGCGCAAAGCCCGTAAATGGACATTGGAACAGGCCGCAAATCATGCCGGTCTTGCGCGATCCACGATGTCCAAAATTGAAAATGGTCAGATGTCGCCCACGTATGACGCGCTGAAAAAACTGGCGGAAGGCCTGGATATTTCCATCCCCCAGCTGTTTACGCCGCCGGTCAAAGGGCAGGTAAATGGGCGATTGGCCCAAAGCATCGCTGGTGAAGGGCGTCAGATCGCAACGGCAACCTACGAACATGTTTTGATGGCGGATACGCTGACAAAGAAAAGCATGTTGCCCTACCACACACGCATTCGGGCCCGTAGTATGGACGAATTCGAAGGCTGGGTACGCCATGACGGGGAAGAGTTTTTATATGTTCTGACAGGCGTCGCGCGGCTTTATACGGAGTTTTATGAACCCATTGAGCTGCGTCGGGGCGACAGTGCCTATTATGACGCGTCGATGGGGCACAATGTGGTGTCGATCAGCGCGGATGATGCAACGGTTTTGTGGGTAACATCGCTGGCTTAATCTTGAGCGAACAACCATCGCAACCCAAAATGAGCCATCACCGTTGCCACCAACTGGGCCACAATAAATGCAAAAACATGCTGCGGATTAATTCCGGCAAATGTGTCTGTGAACAGACGGCCGATGGTCACGGCAGGATTTGCAAAGCTGGTGGATGACGTGAACCAATACGCCCCGGTGATGTACAGGCCCACAAGGGCAGGGACCAAGCCAGGATTAAACCGTAAGCCACCAAAAATCACGAATAACAGCCCAAATGTTGCCACGCCTTCCGATGCCCATTGCGATGGCCCAGTGCGCGCGGTTGTGGACAGCTGCAGAAGTTCCAAATCATACATAAAATGCGTCACCAAAACGCCAGTTATCGCGCCTAAAATTTGAACGGGCACATAGCTGGTAAGGGTTTTCGCAGAAATATCACCGCGCAGATAGAACGCCAAGGAAACCGAAGGATTGAAATGGGCGCCGGAAATTGGGCCAAGGCAGGTGATGATGACAAACAACATGCACCCTGTGGCAATGGCGTTGGCCAGCAACGCAACAGCATCGTTTCCAGCGGCCAAAGACGCCCCCATGATGCCAGACCCAACAACGCCCACCAAAAGTAACGCGCTTCCAAGAAATTCAGCGACCAAACTGCGAGTCATTGTATTTTTCCCGCAGTTTTAAGGCGGTCCAGAAGGGGAGTATTGGTGGCCATTCCCGCAAATGCTTCTGCCCTGCGGTTCAAAATCTCATAGGCCGTTTTGAAGGCTGCATCCCAATCAGACTTTTCTGCCGCTGCTGGGTCTTCCACACCCCAATGAACGGTAAGTGGGGCACCAGGCCACATTGGGCAGGTTTCACCAGCCGCAGATCCACATACTGTAATGATAACGTCCATTTTTGGTGCGTCCGATTTGGCAAATTCATCCCAACTTTTGGATCGCGCCTCGGACACATCATACCCAAGTTCAGTCAACAAAGTCACAGATTGCGGATGGACTTTCCCCGTGGGGTTCGATCCAGCGGAAAAGCTGCTGTATCCCAATCGGCGCAGGATACTTTCAAGCAAAATCGATCTGGCTGAGTTACCAGTGCACAAAACAAGTATATTCATGGGCAGCGTCTTAGGCCGCCCATGTAACATATCCGTGACAAATCAGTTTTCGTCATACCACCAAACATCGGGCAAGAACCCAATCCAATCGCCGTACATAGGCAGATCTTCGTGGAATTTGATTTCCTTGACGTGGGCCAACCGGCTGATGTTGGAGGTTTGGATTGGAATGACATACCGACCAGCTGTCAAAATGCGGTCCAGCGCCCGCGCAGCTGCCAAGAAATCATCGCGGCTTTCAGAACTGACCAGTCGGTTAATCATGTCTTCAGCGGCAGGGGAGTTCATGCCCATCCAGTTTCTGGTTCCAGGGTTTTCAATGCCATCAGACCCCCAGTACAACATCTGTTCGTTGCCTGGGCTAAGTGACAACCCACGCCGATAGTATGCCATGTCGAAATCATAGACCTGGGTGCGCTCCTTGTACTGTGCGGGATCTTTGTTTTCGATATTTACCAAAATCCCCATTTGGCGCAGCGTATTGGCGTAAATATCCATCATCAGGCGATTTTCTGTGGCGCCAACTTTCAGCATGACGTTGATTTCAAACTGTTTTCCAGCTGGATCCACCAATTGACCGGAATCGTTTACGGACCAACCCGCTTGTTCAAAAAGCGCAAGGGCGCTGCGCAGGGCACGGCGGTCCACTTCGCGCTCCGATCCTTCGGGCAGGGTATACCCTTCAATTGTGCCAGGCAGCAATTGATCACTATAGGGTTCCAAAAGGGCGGCAACTTTACCTTCGGCAGCCCCGGGACGCATAGAAAGCACCGAATTTGAGAAATACGATGTGATGCGTTCTTGGCGACCGCCCGTATTTGCAGTGTTGATGAATTTGAAGTTAAACGCTTGGATCAACGCTTCGCGCACGCGCCAATCTTTGAACTTGTCCTTACGGGTGTTCATCACGAACCCTTTGATCCCTGATGGCCGTTTGTGCGGGATCACGGATTTTACAATGTCACCATTGGTGACGGCTGGGAAATCATACTGCGTTTCCCATTTTTCGGCGTTGGATTCACGGAATGATGAACTTGCACCACCTTTAAACGCTTCAAACTGCAAGCTGCCATCAAGATAGAAATCCAATCGAATTTCATCAAAGTTGTTTGTGCCGCGGCGGAAGGGGACGTCTTTGCCCCAGTAATCTGGATTGCGGGTAAGCGTTACGAACTTGCCGGGGTCAAAATCGCTGATGACATAGGGCGATGTGGTGATGGGAATATCATCCAGCCCCGAATCGGCGAAGTCTTTGCCTTCCCATTGTGCCTTTTTCAAAATGGGGCGCAGACCTGCAATCAAGGCCAGTTCTCTGTCTTCGACATTGAACGTCAGGCGTACAGACCGTGGTCCAGTCTGTTGAATTTTATCGATTTTCTTCCAAAAGCCGACGTACCGCGGGTGCCCAACAGTGCCCAAAGTCTCGTAAGACCAGATAACATCTTCGACCGTGACCGGGCTTCCATCCGAGAATCGGGCTTCTTCACGCAGGGTGAATTCCACCCAAGAACGATCTTCTGCGGTCTCAATCGATTCGGCCAACAGGCCATACAGCGCGAATGGTTCACCGTAAGAACGCCCCATAAGGCTTTCAGATGCCAAAAAACGTAGCTGCCAAGGCACACTTCCTTTTCGCACGTAAGGGTTCAACGATGTGAACGTTCCCCCTTCAGCAAAAACCACACTGCCGCCCTTTGGCGCCTCTGGGTTGGCATAGGGCAGGGACACAAAATCTGGGGGCAACTGCGGCTCCCCATACATAGCTATGCCGTGTTTGGGTTGTGCGGCGGCTGGACCGGCCAACAGCAGGCAACCCGCAACGGCCCCTACAAAACCTTTGAAACCGAAACTCTTTGTTGGTGCCATGATCGTTATACCCCGTTTTAGCCCGTGTGTTTTTACCACGCTACAACCGAAGAAAAGCGTTTTCAAACTTAATACTTGGCCCCCTTTGTTCATTTAAGTATACAGGGGTCACTGCTCGATAGGTTTCTTGCCTGTATGAAACCTGCCTCAATAACTTGCGCC
>JAHDCP010000037.1:12282-22580 GCA_020629775.1 Planktomarina sp. | reverse complement strand
GATGCGTCCCGAAGATGGAATTGATCAAATGCGCAAACGGGATTTGCCCGTTCATAATCCCCACCAGCGTCAGGGCAGAAAACAGCGCCATCACCCCTTGGGCATAATTGAAAATGCCGGATGCTTTGAAGATCAAAACAAAGCCCAATGCCACCAGGGCATACAACACCCCAGCCATCAGTCCGTTCAAGATAACTTCAATTCCGTAATAAAATTCAGCGGACATAAGATGCACTCCTCTGGCCAGCAACGTTAACCAAACCGTAACGCCGCTTTAACGGCATCGTGCGCACGAGATGCGGATCGGCAACCTTTGCCGCCCGCGCGTTAACACTTTCAAATTTTCGCGCCAGCGAACCCACGGTGCAAAGGTTGTGTGCAGCCTGTGCACAGGTTGTGCCCCCAGATTGGGTGACATGGCGCCAAAGGTTAAAGCAGCGTCCCAAACGGGTTAAAGTTTTCTGACCCCACAGGGCGATGGGATGCGGATCAATCATGGGCCACCCCCAGATACGCATCGATCACCGCTTGGTTGCCGCGCACTTCATCGGGGGTGCCGTCGCCGATTTTCTTGCCGTAATCCATCACCACCACACGGTCGGACAGGTCCATCACAACGCCCATATCGTGTTCGATCAGTGCAATCGTGGTGCCAAATTCATCGTTCACCGACAGAATAAATCGGCTCATGTCTTCCTTTTCTTCAACGTTCATGCCGGCCATGGGCTCGTCCAACAAAAGAATTTTCGGATCCGCCGCCAAGGCACGTGCCAGTTCCACGCGCTTTTTCAAACCGTACGGCAGCCGCGCCACGGGGGTTTTACGGATGTGTTGAATTTCCAGAAAATCGATGACCTTTTCCACCGCTTCGCGGTTTTCCACTTCCTCGCGTTCCGCCTTACCCCACCACAGGGCTTGGCTCAAAATGCCGGAATTCATGTGGTTCAACCGCCCGGTCATGACGTTGTCCAACACCGACATCCCTTCAAACAAAGCAATGTTTTGGAACGTGCGCGCAATCCCTTGGCGGGCCACCTGATACGGCTTCATCGGGGGGCGCTTGGACCCTTTGTACCAAACCTCGCCCTCTTGCGGATTATAGAAGCCTGAAATCACATTCAGCATAGACGACTTGCCCGCGCCATTGGGCCCAATGATCGCGCGGATTTCCCCTTCGCGGATATCAAACGAAATGTCCTTGATGGCCACCACGCCGCCAAACCGCAGGGTAATGTTCTTCATCTCCATCACGGTGGCCCCAATGGTGCGTCCGTCTGGGGTTATAAAGCTATCGGAATCAAGCATTTAACCCCTCCTTCTTTTGTTCAAAAATACTCTCGCCGAAGGCCACGGGATGGTGGGCGGGGCGATGGCAAAGCCGAGCGTCGTTCATCATTCCGCCGCCATTTTCTGGGAAACCACAGCTGCGTCTCGCAAATCCAAAGTCGCAGAAATCGATCCTTTGCGGCCATCCTCATAGGTCACTTCCGTGACCGTCGAAACCGACGGGGATCCATCGTACAAACCTGTCACCAAATCGCTGAATTTTTCTTCCACAATCCGACGCCGCACTTTGCGGGTCCGGGTCATTTCACCGTCGTCTGCGTCCAATTCTTTGTGCAACACTAAGAACCGGTGGATCTGGCATCCCGACAACATTTCATCCGCCGCGACAGAGGCGTTCACCTCCTCAACGTGGCTTTGGATCATGTCCAAAACAGCTGGGTGCTGGGACAGTTCTTGATACCCGCCATAGGCAATGTTGTTCCGCTCCGCCCAATTGCCCACGGCTGTCATGTCAATGTTGATAAACGCGACACAACTGTCCCGGCCATTGCCAAAAACCACGGCCTCCAAAATGTTGGGGAAGAACTTCAATTTGTTCTCAACGTATTTGGGCGCAAACAACCGCCCGTCCGCCATTTTGCCAACATCCTTGGCGCGGTCGATAATGCGCAAATGCCCGGTGTCTTTTTCAATGAAACCGGCATCGCCCGTGGCCACCCAACCTTCTGAGTCTTTCGTGTCTGCCGTGCTTTCGTCATTTTGGAAATATTTCACAAAGGTGCCGGGCGATCGGTAAAACACTTCGCCGTTGTCAGCGATCCGCAACTCCACGCCAGGGGACGGCACACCCACTGTATCGGCACGCACTTCGTTATCAGGCTGCTGTGTAATAAAAACCGAAGCCTCAGTCTGCCCATAAAGCTGTTTCAAGTTTATCCCGAGGGAACGATAGAATTCAAAAATCTCCGGCCCAATCGCCTCACCGGCGGTGTATCCGACGCGCACATTTGTGAAGCCCAGGGTATTTTTCAGCGGCCCAAAGACCAGCAAATCCCCCAAACGATATGACAGTCGGTCTATGAACCCTACGGGTTTACCGTCCAGGATTTGCGGCCCGACACGTTTTGCGACGTTCATATAACGGTTGAACAACCAACGCTTAAACCGGCCCGCGTCTTCCATGCGGATCATCACATTGGTCAATTGGGTTTCAAACACCCGAGGCGGGGCAAAGTAATAGGTTGGCCCAATTTCACGCAGGTCCAACATCATGGTGCCAGCACTTTCAGGGCAGTTGGTACAAAACCCTGTCCAATACGCCTGACCAATCGAAAAAATGAAGTCACCGACCCATGCCATGGGCAAATACGCCAGCACTTCTTCGCCAGCGCCCAATCCGTCAAAGTCGCAAGAATTTTTGGAAGTTTCGATGATATTTTGGTTGGAAAGTACAACGCCTTTGGGGCGTCCCGTTGTGCCGGACGTATACAGCATTACACAAGTGCTGTCATAGGTCAGCGCATCAGTCCGAGCTTTCAGATCAGCCGCCAGCGATTCTTTTTGGGCCCGGCCATTTTCTTGCAATTCTTGAAATTGGCTCAGCTTAGCATGGTCGTATTTGCGCATGCCGCGCGCGTCCAAATAAACAATATGCTCAAGGCGATCTAAGCGGTCTTGGATATCCAAGACCTTGTCCACCTGTTCTTGATCACCAGCAATGATGAAACGCGCCTGACAGTGGTCCAGAACATAGGCCACTTCTTCACCCACGGCGTCTTGATACAAAGGAACGGGTACTGCGCCCACAGATTGGGCGGCCACCATGGACCAGTATAAATAGGGCCGATTGCGCCCGATGATGGCAATATGATCGCCTGGATTCACACCCAACGTCAGCAGCCCAAGGGCAAGCGCTTCGACCTCTTCTTTGGTTTCAGACCACGTCCAAGACTGCCAAATGCCCAGCTCTTTTTCACGGTAAGCTGGCTTTCCGCCAAAGTCATTTGCATTGCGGGCCAGCAGCGCGGGCACAGAAGTTAGTCCCGCCTCAGCGGGTTTGGCAGCAGTCACGGCAGTATTCCTCCCCGTGTCGGTTGTCCGACATCAGTTGTCTTTCCCGAATACTGCGGTCCCTGCCCCGGTCCGTCAAATAGTTTTTTTGAACAAGCGTTCAATTAATTAGAAAATTGATCCTTGCCGCAACCTTTTCGCCGCTTCAAATACACTACCATGCAGTTTCAGACCGACAAAATTATCTGCGTTATGGACGGCGCCTGTGCGCTGTGCAGCTTTGGCGCGCGCCTGATTGCCCGCTTCGATCAGGCAGATCAAATCCGCATCGCCACCCTACAATCAGAAATCGGCAACGCCTTGCTGAAGGCTGCCAATTTGGAACCGGGCGATCCCGAAACTTGGTTGCTTAAAGATGGGAACAGCATTTTCGTCAAAGCGGATGCCGTTATCTACTTGGCCCGCGCCATGGGCGGCCCAGCGCGGATCATCTTGCCCATTGCGTGGTTGCCCAAATCTTGGCGGAACGGCCTGTACGGAATTATTGCGCGCCACCGGTATCAGATCTTTGGACGGGCAGATTTATGCGCAATGCCCGATCCATGCTTGAAGCGCAAATTGTTGGATTGAACGCAAGACCCCCAAGGGAAGGAAGGGGCCTTGCGACAATGGCTTACTTAAAATCGTAAACCAAAGAAACGCCGAACGTATTGTCGGTGCTTTTCAGGCCCGGTGTCGGGTCGGTGTGATATGTGGTCTGGACACTGGTGCGCATGGCCAATGAATTGGTCAATCGCATGCTGACGCCCAAATCATTGGTAACAACCGTGTCGGAATCAGATGCCAAAATATCAGTGTCGTTCGTCAAAAACGCATTGGCGGACAAGCTTTGGAAATACTTGGAAGATGCTGCAACCGCAGTTTCTTTAAAGTCCGCACCCGTGGAATCTTCTGCCACGCGATACCCAGGACCCGCCTGCAACATCCACCGTGTCTGATCCGTGTCGATAACACGATACCCAAGACCGAACCCAACGAAAGTGTCTTTGGTGTACGACCCAAATTCATCGTAGATGGTGTTCAATTTGCCATAGGCATAGGTCCGACCGCTTAGGTTGCGGGTGTAATCGTACCCAAGTGAAAGCTTGCTGGCTGTCGTTGTGCCGGATGTTTCACCGTACTTCAGGCTTAACCGGAAATCATGGCCATTGGTGCCATCAAAGGTCCCGAAATTTGCGCCAGCGCCTATGTCAAATGTGTCGCTGTTACCTGAAGTGGCGTTAGCCGTGGCTGCGACGGAACCATACCACCCTAGACGGCGACCTTCGGTGCCAAACTTATCATTACGGTTGGTTTGGTTGATATCTTCACGCGCCGCAGTTTGCGTAGCATCGGCTTCATCGGCAGCTGTGTTTGACCCGGTGAATACCTGCGCTTGTGCTGCACCTGCAGAAAGCGTTGCAATAACCGCCAACGTGGCGGTTTTCTGGAATACTGAACTCTTCACGTTTTTACCTCTAAATACACAACACGACATGTGTTGCAGCGCACCAGAAACGCCTTGGGGTTGGCCCATTCAATGGTAAAAAATCTTGTTGAATTCCCCGGAAACTACTATTTTTAAATAATATTTTCAATTACTTAGATAAATCATGCGATTAAAAGTTGTCTCACAACTCTGTGAATCCCTCCCGTCAACAGGGAACATGGATTCACCCCCACACGCGTAACGATCCTCACGCAGGTTTCAGTTTATTGCATGCCGTAAGATTGCGCGCAGACCATGCTCACGGCCGGTGACTGCACAGCCAAATATCGCAGGGCCCCATTCGCCGATCTGGTAATAGACAAAGCAAGTCGTGCGTTCGGGTAATTGTGGCAGTCTGCAAAGTGCAGACCGGGACTTTTCAGATTGATTTTTATCAATCCCGCCTCGTCAGCCGCCATTTGGATGCCATCCAAAATTCTTTTCGACAGCAAGTCTTGCAGGGAAGGGTAAAGGCCAATCGCCGCACCCCCGCCCGAGCAGGTGTTAACGGAGATTTCGTCCCGGGTTTTCGATGAAAAGTAAACAGCACGCAGAGACAGTGGCTTAGAAAGCGAAATTTCAAAATTCTGCTTGTTACTTGGCACGGTAAACACGTTCCGCACCCAATCTGGATTTTTGACAGCATGAAGGCATGTTTTGACGCCAGCCAAATGATCTGACGAATCAACAAAATGGGCGTCGGCAGACGCTGGGCCTGCCAACATTATCAAAAGACAAATCGTCCTATTCAGCCGCAACCGCATCCGCGACCTTTTCCACACGCACAGCACTGAATTTGAATTCAGGGATTTTGCCATATGGGTCCAGCGCTGGGTTGGTCAAAACGTTTGCGGCTGCTTCGACGAATGCGAAGGGCACAAACACCATGTCCAAGGCAACGGCGCGGTCAGCGCGGGCCATGATGTCTATGGATCCGCGTTTGGTGGTCAAACGCACCATGCCGCCCGCTTCCACGCCCAACGCCCGCAGGGTGGCTGGGTGCAGCGAACAGTTGGCTTCGGGCTCAACAGCGTCCAAAACCGTGGCCCGGCGGGTCATCGACCCGGTGTGCCAATGTTCCAACTGCCGGCCCGTGGTCATGATCATCGGGTATTCCGCATCAGGTACATCATCTGGGGCAATCAAGTTGGCGGGCGTAAACCGCGCCCGACCGTCTGTCCGCGGGAAGCCATCGCCAAACACCACGGCTTGACCCGGATCTTCAGGCGACAAGCTGGGGTATGTGACGGCTGTTTTTTCCAAACGGTCCCATGTGATGTTGTTCAGCGATTTCATGTTGATGGCCATTTCCGCGAACACTTCACTGGGGTGCGTATATGCCCAGTTCAGACCGCACCGCTTGGCCAATTCCACTTCGATGGCCCAGTCTTCCATGGCGTCACCCGGTGGCGTCACGGCCGGGCGCACCATTTGCACTTGCCGGTTCGTGTTCGAAACCGTGCCAGATTTTTCGTACAGCGCGGACGCTGGCAAAATCACGTCGGCATAGTTCGCAGTTTCGGTCAGGAAAATATCTTGCACCACCAGGTGGTCCAATTTAGCCAACGCATCACGGGCGTGTTCCACATCCGGGTCCGACATGGCCGGGTTTTCGCCAAGAATATACATCGCCTTGATGTCGCCATCGTGGACTGCATCCATGATTTCGGTGACGGTCAGACCCTTTTCGTTGCTGAAGTCATCAGACTCCCAAACATCCGTAAACGCCTTGCGCACGCCATCATCCATGACCGATTGGTAATCTGGCAAGAACATCGGGATCATCCCGGCATCTGACGCGCCTTGCACGTTGTTCTGCCCACGCAATGGATGCAGACCCGTGCCCGGGCGCCCGACATGGCCGCACATCAGCGCCAAGCTGATCAAGCAGCGGGAGTTATCCGTGCCGTGAATGTGCTGCGACACACCCATGCCCCAGAAGATCAACCCCGCCTTGGCATTGGCAAACGTCCGCGCCACATCGCGCAGGGTTTCCGCAGGGATGCCGCAAATATCTTCCATCTTTTCCGGGGTGAAGTCCTTCAGGTGGGCTTTTTCAGCTTCCCAGTTTTCAGTATAGGCTTCGATGTATTGTTGATCATACAGCCCTTCTTCCACGATCGTGTGCATGATCGCGTTCAACATGGACACGTCCGCGCCAGGGCGGAACTGCAACATGTGGCTAGAGAAGCGCTTCATCGCTTGTCCGCGGGGATCCATCACGATCAACTTTCCGCCGCGCTTGGTGAACTGCTTAAAGTACGTGGCCGCCACTGGATGGTTTTCCAATGGGTTACACCCGATGATGATCGCCACATCCGAGTTTTCAATCTCGTTAAAGGTCGCTGTCACAGCGCCGGAGCCCACGTTTTCAATCAACGCAGAAACCGAGGATGCGTGGCACAACCGCGTGCAGTGATCCACGTTGTTGTGTTTGAACCCTTCGCGGATGAACTTTTGGAACAAGTACGCTTCTTCGTTGGTACACTTGGCAGAGCCAAAACCAGCAACTTCGCGCCCCCGGCCCTTTAGACCACCAGCCGCAAAATCCAATGCTTCATCCCATGTGGCTTCGCGGAAGTATTCCTCGAAATTACCCGGGTCCACGTTTAACCCCTTGGCCGGCGCATCATCGCGGCGGATCAAAGGTTTGGTCAGACGGTGTTGGTGGTGGATGTAGTCAAACCCGAACCGACCCTTGACGCAAAGACGCCCTTCGTTGGCAGGACCGTTGATCCCTTCCACATACTTCACTTTGTTGTCTTTGATCTTCAGGCTGACCTGGCAACCAACGCCGCAAAACGGGCAAACGCTTTCAACTTCCTTGTCAAAATCCTTGCTGTCGCCAACGCCTGCACCCGGTGTCACGGAGGCGGGCATCAAAGCACCCGTTGGGCACGCCTGTACACATTCACCGCATGCCACACACGATGACGCCCCCATGGGATCATCCATGTCAAACGTTGGATACGCATTGGAACCCCGCCCTGACATCCCGATCACATCGTTCACTTGCACTTCGCGGCAAGCCCGAACGCACAGGCCACATTGAATGCACGCATCCAAGTTCACAGACATCGCAACGTGGCTGTCATCCAACAATGGGATTGCCCCGTCTTCCAACTTCGGAAAGCGGCTTTCTTGCACGCCTTGCATTTCCGCCATGTCCCACATGTGGCTGGATTTGTCGTGGGCAACATCGCGCTCTGGCTGATCGGCCACCAACATTTCCATCACCATGGACCGGGCTGTTTTGGCGCGATCACAATCCGTATTCACAACCATCCCTTCGGAAGGTTCGCGAATGCAAGACGCCGCCAAAGTGCGTTCGCCTTCAATCTCAACCATGCAAGCCCGGCAGTTGCCGTCAGACCGATAACCAACTTGATCTTTATGGCACAGGTGCGGAATCGTGTTGCCACGCCCTTTGGCAATTTCCCAAATGGATTGACCAGCTTCGGCCTCAACCTCGGCCCCGTCCAGCGTAAAGCGAATCTTATCAGACATGGTGACCCCTTCCCTTTGCTCAACGTTTTAGACCAAAGAATGCAAATCACCCAATCACCGAAGGCGACTCCACTGGACCGAAACACGCCAAACCGCGTTTCCGATAGTGGTCAACTCGCCGTTTCAGGAACGTCGCCACAAAACCAAGACACCGGCGCCAATAACAAACCCAATACCCAACACTGCCAATTGGTTGGGAACTTCACCAAAGAAGGTAAAGGCCCAAAAAATTGAAAACAGCACGTAAGAATAATCAAAAGTTGCAATCATCGGCGCGTGGCCATTTTGAAAAGCATAGGCCACAGCTGTTCCCGCCACAGCAATGACGACACCCATCGTCGCAAAGGGCCAAGGATTGGCCCCGAAGACTTCACCGATCAGTAAGATGGGTGAAGTGCCAATGAACAAAAGCCCGCCAAGGCCGCCCAACATGAAAGCCAAGTTCAGCCATAAAGACACTGTTTGCGGGTTTTCCGTTTGCAAATGGCGACCTGTGATCAACATCGCCACGGAATACGTACACGCAGCAACGACCGGCAAAACATAGGCCCAAGTCGCTGTTGAAACGCCCGGCTGCACAATCATCAGAGAGCCGGACAGACCCAAGATAATCGCACCCCACACCCTGCTTGGCAGGGCTTGACGGTCCAACAAAATGGTCCCAACCGCGATGATGATAGGGTTGATATATGCCGTGGCCACAGCATTGGCGACAGGCAAGAACAGAAACGACCAATACAAACAGGCCCAGCTCATCAGCAAAAGAAGCGAACGGAAAAAGACCAAAGTTGGCGCTTTGGGTATCAAAGGCGCTTTCAAGATCATCAAAACCGCCAGCAGCAAAGGCACCGCCACCATGGCGCGCAGCCAAAATACAGCGGCCAGACCAAGCGACACTTGCGCAGTTTTGAACAGCGCATCGTTGAAGGTTAGTAAAAAGTCCGCCAGCAAAATCGCCCCAATGGCCAAGGCGGCGTTCCGGGCAATCGGCATAGACATGGGCGGTTCTTCCTGATTGATAACAGGCATGACAGAAATCATCGTAATCCGCCACGGGCAAGCCAATTCAACAGCCAAGACTGAAGAAGACTATGACCGTTTGTGCCCCCAGGGACACCAACAAGCGAAATGGCTAGGGGATACATTGCGCGCTCAAGAATATGCCCCTGACCGCGTTGTTAGCGGCACATTGCGCCGCCACAAAGAAACTGCCGAAGGCATGGAATACGCCAACTACCTGATCTTGGACGATCGGTTGAATGAAATGCGATATTTCGATTTGTCTGACGGGCTGTTGGCATTGGATGGCACGCCCTTGCCCACCACAGAAAACGAATTCGCCACACACTTTCCCAAAGTGCTGCGGGCCTGGAAATCTGGTGCGTTGGATGATTTGCACAAACCTTACAACGCGTTTCAGACGGACGCGGTCAGTTCTTTGCTGGAGCACGGGGATCAAGCTGAGCGTCTTTTGGTGGTCAGCTCTGGTGGGATTATTGATGCATTGGTTTGTCATGCCCTGGGCGTGGATATGGAAGACATGGTGGGAACCTTGCCCCATGTCCTTAACACCTCGCTTCAACGTTTTATTGTCGAAGATGGGTCGCTGAAGCTCAAAACTTACAATTCGACACCGCACCTGGACCATTGGGACAGGCAGCATGCCAAAACCGAAGTGTGAATCCAGCTATTTGAAAACGCGGTAATAAAGCCAATCTGGCCAGAATTGACTGAACCGGAACAACCACGAAAAAACCATTGGAAAACTGACTTTAAATTTGTCAGATTTCATGTGTTTCACCATGTGATCAGCGGCTTGTTCTGGCGTCATGATGAAGGGCATTTCAAACGTGTTTTTTTCTGTCAGCCGGGTTTTGATATAACCTGGGTTTGCCACCTGAACTTTGATCCCGGTTTGGCGCAAATCGCAATACATGCTTTCCGCCAAGGTCATGACCCCCGCTTT
>JAHDCP010000037.1:0-12182 GCA_020629775.1 Planktomarina sp. | reverse complement strand
GCTTTGCCAGGTAAACTGTCCGCAAGTTCTTGAAGTCGGTCTTGGGATCGTGCGGACAAAATCAAGTCTGCACCGGCGGCACTCATCTGTTCGGCCAAAGCACGGCCCAGCCCTTCGGACGCCCCCACCAGCCAATACCGTTTCCCAGTGAACGTCATGCGGCCAACTTCAATTCCATGTCCGCGGGGCGGATTGTGGCCACCATTTCAGCAACCTTAATGCCGAATTTTCGGAATTGGTTCCTGTTCATGATCACACCGTTTTCCGTCAGATACATCCAATCGGTGGAATTCAACGCGTGACCGCCAGCGTCCTCTGTCAAACGGATCGTGTATCCCAGTTGAACCGCGGATCCTGATTGCTGACCATAGCCCGATCCCACCAAGTCAGGGGCGTCTGCTTTGATCTTGCCCGACTCGTCCAACGTTAATGTCCATTCACGTTCTTGCACGCTGCCGCTGTCATAGTGGAAAACCTCTGTCATCACGCCGATGTTCCCTTCCCAGTGGGCGTCGAACTCGGCCACAAAACGGGAACTGACTTTGCCGAAGGGGCCAAAGATAATACCTTCGCAATATAGTTTTCCGTTCAAACGTTCGCGAATGTCAAACACTGGACCTGTTTGCGCATAGTCTTCGGGGCGTTGCGCTTGGAAGCCAAACTTAAAGATCAGGATCGTCACCACGGTTGAAAAAGCAAGTAAGCCGTAAAAGAAATACACAAGTCCAATCATGTCTTCTCCTCCTCAAAGCGAATTGCCAATGCGAGGCAGAACGCAACAAGTTTTAGGCCCAAAGGGACCAGGGCATATAAGATCGTCAGGGTCGTCAAAGCTTTGGCCGGTTGGTCTGTACTTTGCACATCAAACCCGGCCGCCTCTAATATGGGAAATAGTGCGATTGCAGCAAAGGCCAGGGTTGATTTGTTGACAAATGACCACAAGCCAAATCCCTGCCCTGCGGACGGAAATGTTTTTGCAATGTGCTTTGCAAATAAGGCTGGAAGCAGTGTCAAATCTGCGCCGATCGTGGCCCCTGCTGCCACACATATAAGTGAAAACCAAAGCGCATCTCCGGCCTCCAAAATCAGCGTGAACCCAAAACTGATCATCGCCAAAGCCATGGCCAACAACAAGACACGCCGGCCGCCAAATCGATCCGCCAGGCGGCTCCAGATTGGGGCGCTGCATGCCCCAGATAGAAAGAAAAGAACCAACAATGGCCCTTCCCATCCAGGTGCTTCCAATCGATGCACCACAAAGAACAGGAACATCGTCGAAGACACGGCGACAGGCATGGCATTCACAAATGCCAACAGCAGCAATCGACGCGTCGTTTGATCTTTTAAATACAGGCGGATCGGGGTGGATTGCGCCCGCACAGCACCCGTCCATTCACGGTTCATTGCCAAGACGGCAATCCCAACAACGCCCGCAAACCCCAAAGAAAAGGCCATGTATGGCGCGTTCAAGAAACTGGCGAGGATTGCTGGGGCAACGGCAGCAGTGCACACCCCCAGCAAGGCCCCAGTTTCCCGCCAAGCCGCGACGCCAAAATGTGCCCCCTTTACCTTGGTGGCTTTGTCGACGCCTTGGGCGTAAAAATTGATGGTCAAAAAACTGAAAGATGAAAACAGGCCAAGCAACGTAATGGCGAACCATGCCAATGGGTTAAAGGGTGGCGTCACCGCGAACAGGCCAAGCATGGACAACGCCATCACCATAGCAGCCCCGGCAACCGACAGTTTACGCCAGCGGCCCAACCTTTCAGACAACCACCCAAAAAGTGGGTCCTGCACAGCATCAAACAAGCGCAACCAGAATAAAACCGCCGCAATGCCAGTTAAACTGACGCCAAAGTTTTCAGCGTAATACGGCGGCGCATAAATATAGATGGGCAACCCGGCGGCAGCCAGGGCGGCCCCAAACAGCGCAAATGCCCCCAAATTGTCCCGTGCCAACGCGATCAACGGCTGATCTCATCAACGGGCGGCGCTGGACGCACACGATATTTTGCGCCTTTCCACCACAGTTTAAGGGCCTGCCAGTGAATCAGGAACTGCACACGGCGTGATCCCAAAGGGCGGCGCAAAGTTGACCAAAGAATAGATCTATTGGTCAAAGTTTTCCGCTGACCCACAAGGGTGGCGATCAATCCATTGTTGCCATTGCTGTAATCGATCCAAACACCAATACGATCTTCTCTTATATCAAACCGAAAAAGGTATCCGCCTTCAATCTTTTGAAACGGCGACACATAAAAAATCTTTGTCGCAGCAATCTGATCTGAAGGACCGATGGGCCCCAGATCATCACGATGGCAAAGGTAAGAATGCCGTTCACCAAATGTATTGGTAACTTCAGCGATGACCACACGCAGGTTCATTTGACTGTCGTAGCACAACCAAAAACTAACAGGATTAAACACGTGGCCCCAAAATCGCGGTTGGGCCAAAAGTTGGATTTTTTCTTGGCCTGGCAAATCGTTTTGTTTCAGGATCTCGCGCACCCAGGCAACCCCACGCCCCTGACGGGGTGGGCCTCCATGATCTGCATCCAAAAGCCCCATTACATTCAGTGCATTCTTTGAAAACAGTCTTGGGCTGTGATCCATGTCTTCAGGATCACAAAGAATATAGTCGATAGAATATCGAAACGCATTTTCCACGCTTCCCTTGCGCCCATGGAACGTAAAGCCTTGGATATGATCAACCGTTGTCATTGTGCGCTTTATTCAGCGGCCAACATCATGCCCGCCCGTGCCATCAGGGCATCAGCGGCTTCAATGCCCGTGGCAAGACCATCTTCATGAAAGCCGTGGCGCATCCATGCACCGCAAAACCAGGTGTTGTTGGTGCCATTCCAAGCCGCAATTTCTTTTTGCGCTTCTAAGGCAGCATGATCAAAAACCGGGTGGTGGAATGTGCAAGTGTCATAAATCTTATCTGCATCGATTTCACGTTGGGTGTTCAAAGTAACGAAACAAGGATCATCGTCAGGCAAAGATTGCAGATTATTAATCCAATAGGTCAGATCGATACGATCAGACTTTTTGCCTGAATCTTCACTGTAAATCCAACTGGCCCAAGCATCGCGTCGCTTGGGCATCATGCGGGTGTCCCCGTGCAAAACCATATCGTTGGGTTGATATTTAACTTTCGAAAGCGTGGCTTTTTCGCGCGGGCTGGCGTCTTGCAACATGGCCAATGCTTGGTCGGAGTGCGATGCGAAAATTACTTCGTCGAAAACCTCCCAGTTGCCTGACTGGTTTTGTACTTCAACGCCCCCAGGAATGCGCCGCACCCCTGCAACCGGAGAAGACAGCCGAATATCCACCCCTGTTTGTTCCAAGGCAGCGGTCAAACGGCTTACGTATTCACGCGACCCACCCTTGACGGTCCACCATTGATGCTGCCCAGCCGCATTCAAAATGGCGTGGTTTTTCATAAACTGGATCATGGCATGGGCCGGGAATTCTTGGATCTTGTCGATCGGTGTTGACCAGATCGCACCAGTAAAAGGCGTTAGATAATAGTCTTTGAACCATGACCCCAGCTTCATGTGATCGATCAATTGACCGATGGTCATATCCGTTCCGTCAGCCACACGTTCTGCATGCGCGTTGAAATACAAAATGTCTCGGATCATTTTGTAAAACTTGGGGCGGACCAAATTGCGCTTTTGCGCCAATATCCTACGGGTACCCATGATCGCGTATTCCAACCAACCACCGTCAATGGATACGCCAAAGCTCATGTCTGAAGGAATGGTGGGGACATCTAATTCTGTGAACAACTGCACCAGATTTGGGTAATTGACGTGATTGAATACCAGAAAACCAGTATCGACAGGCAAATTCCCGTTTTTGCCGGCCATCACTGTGCGCGCATGGCCCCCAAGGCGATCCTCGGCTTCAAAGACAACAACAGAATGATGTCCCTTTAACCGGTATGCAGCGCCAAGGCCGGATATGCCCCCGCCGATCACTGCAATTCTTTTCGACCCGGCGCCTGCAATTTCAAATGGCATTCGTATTTTCCTATTTGGTGTTGTGATAGGTACGACACGAAGGCCGCTTCGGATTAGTTTCTTTTTTTCACAAAAAGAATGATCCACCTCCGCCTTACCACCGTAAACGAGATATGACAGCAAATGTTGCGGCGCAGCACGATACTAGCGCGAACCGATCAAAGGAGGCATACTCACCTTACGCCCCGCCTTCCGGGCGAGTCGTTGAGGTGATCCAATTGAAAACATCGAAGACGCCCCATCGTGGCGCCTGGGTCCAAGAACTCGAACGTGTGAGAGATAAACGCGACAAGGCAGCTTTTGCCGATCTGTTCCAACACTTTGCCCCACGCGTAAAATCATTTTTGATGAAATCCGGTGCATCCGACAGCCTGGCGGAAGAGTCTGCGCAAGAGGCGATGGCAATAGTTTGGCAAAAGGCCCATTTGTTTGACCCCAGCCGAGCAAGCGTATCCACATGGATATTTACGATCGCGCGGAACCGAAAAATTGACGCACTCCGCAAGCAAAACCGTCCCGAACCAGAAGATTTGGCATGGGGCCCCGAAGCAGAACCGGACCAAGAAGATGTTTTGGCGCTGCAACAAGAAACAACAAAACTGGCTCAGGCCTTGGCCGAGCTTCCACAAAAACAAAAGGAATTGATTGAGCGCGCCTACTTTGCAGACCTCAGCCACAGCGAAATTGCCGCTGAAACCGGTTTGCCCCTGGGCACAATCAAATCTCGACTTAGATTGGCGTTAGACCGCTTACGCCACAGGATGAAGTGAACGTAATGACACAGATCAACCACCATCTTTCAGCTGAATTGCTGATTGCTTATTCTGCAGGAATCTTGCCGGAAGCCTTCAACTTGGTTGTCGCAACGCACATTTCTATGTGTGACGATTGCCGTGCTGCTTTGGCGGCGCAAGACGCGGTTGGCGGCGCATTATTGGATGAAGTTACCGATGTGCAAATCGCTGACGATGCCTTTTCCAAGACTTTGGCACTTATCGCAGAGCAAGATACAAAGCCCGTCAAAATAGCACCGCCGTCCAAAGGCGTTTTGCCGACCCCATTGCAAGAATATGTGGGGGGCGACGTGGATGCCATTCGTTGGAAATCCGCTGGAATGGGTGTGCAACAAGCAATCTTGAAAACCAGCAAAGACGCAAAGGTGCGCTTGTTGCGTATTCCAGCTGGGTCTGCGGTTCCAGACCACGGCCACCGGGGAACGGAGCTGACCTTGGTCCTTCAAGGCGCATTTCGTGATGAAACAGACCGCTTTGGCCGGGGTGATTTGGAAGTTGCCAACGAAGATATGGAACATATGCCTGTTGCTGAAATCGGCGAAGATTGCATCTGCCTTGCGGCCACCGATGCGCCGTTGCGGTTCAACAGCATGTTGCCCCGTCTGGCACAAACATTCTTACGGATTTAAGCGCGGTCCCGATCTGCCATTAAACAAACCATTTCAAACATCACGGCTGCAGCGACCCGGGCAGTGATCATGTTGTTGTGGTCCCGGGTTGGCATCAAACAAACGACATCACCGCCTACAATGTTCATACCCCGCGTCGCGCGCACCAAAGCCAAAGCTTCGTCCACCTGGAAACCCTGTTCGCCCGGTTCCATGTTGGACACGCCGGGGGCCACTACCGGGTCCAAACAATCCAAATCAAACGTTATGTACACTGGCCGCCCTGCCAGGCGATCCTTGATCCGTTCAATGGCTGCTACCAAACCCATTTGGCGGTATTCTTTCATCGTTATGACGTCATACCCATAGTCATAGGATGGTTGCAGCCAGTCCAAAGTGCGGGGGTTTCCACGAATGCCAATCTGCACAGACGTGGCAGGATCTACCTGGCCCTGGTCCGCCAAATAGGCACCCCAATGCGCCGCAGATTTCTTGGCCCCAAGGAAATGCGGCACCTTTGCAAATACATCTGTGTGGGCGTCCAAATGCAACAAACTAACTGGCTGACCGCCTGCCAAATTGCCACCACCCAATGCCTGAACAATTCCACCCGTTATGGAATGATCGCCACCGATGGACACCGGTCGGGTGCCCGCCGCATCAATGGTTTTATAAAAATCGGTGATCCGCTGAATGGACGCTTCATTGTCGTTCAGTTCAGGCAAGGGAACGTCACCCAGATCATTGATCCGTGATGTAATCCAAGGGTCAAAGCCCATGTCCATATGAACCCGGCGTGCCGTGGCGGACACATTGCGCACTGCACGCGGGCCCAAATGTTGGTCACGTTCTGTTGTGCCATTGCCACTGGAGTGGGGAACCCCCACCAATCCGATGTCTGCGTTAGCTGGATCTGTATCATGCGGGCAGCGAAACAACGTCGGCACGCCCCACCAATACAGGTTTTCCATCATGCGTTCTTCAGGGGTGCTCATTCTGCTGGGCCTTTCAAACTAACGACGTTTTCTGATTGCCGTTCCAATTCTTCAAAATCGAAATTGTCCAACTTGTGCGCCCGCTTGCCCGCCCGTTCGGCAGCCACTGAAATCCCTTCGATATCTTTGCGGGCTTGGCTGAAATGGGTGTTCAACTTGTCCACCCGTTCCACCACCAGTTCCACGTCCCGGTGCAACTGACCCAAAGCTTTGCGGATCGCACCCGCCTGTTCGCGCATGCGGGCATCCTTCAAAATGGCGCGCATAGTGTTCAATGTGGCCATACAAGTGGTCGGTGACACGATCCAGACCCGGGCTTCGAACCCAGCGCGTACCAATTCGGGGAAATTTGCGTGCAATTCGGCGTACACCGCCTCGGACGGCAGAAACATCAACGCCCCATCTGCCGTTTCCCCATCGATGATGTATTTCGATGAAATATCTGCGATGTGCTTTTTTACAGATGTCCGCATAAACTTGGCAGCTTCGTTCACCTCCCAATCGGTGGTGGCGTTGCGCAAAGCTTCGTATGCTTCCAGCGGGAACTTACTGTCGATGACTATGGGGCCGGGTGGATTTGGAAGATGAATTAGACAGTCAGCGCGCTTACCATTCGACAAGCTGACCTGCCAGGCATAGGCATCAGCTGGCAACGCCTTGGACACAATTTCTTGCAACTGAATTTCGCCAAACGCCCCACGGGTTTGCTTGTTCGACAAGATATCTTGCAATGACAGAACATCCCCAGACAGCTTTTGAATATTGTCCTGCGCTTTGTCGATTGTCACCAAACGCTGCTGCAATTCGCCCAAAGACTTGGCCGTACTTTTGGAACTTGTATGCAGGTTTGCGTTCATCTGCTGTTGCACCGCTTGCAGTCGGGCTTCCATCAATTGCAGCATATTGGTTTGCTGGGCAGCTTGGGCTTCAGCAACGTGGGTAAGGCCCCCTGCCAATTGCTGTTGGCCATCCCCGATCGCTTGCACGCGTTGGTCCAAAAAGGACATCTGCTGTGCCAGAGGGGCTGCCAAATTTGCAGATCGACCCGCGGCGCGAAGAGCCAGGATCAGCAAGATAATCACAAGTACCGCGACACCACCTGCAACATAAATAAGAGTTTGGATCAGATCAGGTGTCAGTTCCATCAGGTGCGACCAAACAGTTTCTCGATGTCTGCCATCGCCAGGCTGACATAAGTGGGACGTCCGTGGTTGCATTGACCCGAATGGGGCGTCGCTTCCATTTCACGCAACAATGCATTCATTTCCTCTGCATTCATGCGGCGGCCAGTACGCACCGAACCATGGCAGGCAACCCGGCTTAAAATTGCATCTATTTTGGTTTGCACGTTTGTGGAAGCGGCACCGTCGGAAAGTTCATCAACGATATCCAAGACCATGGCTTGCACATCAAAATGACCCAAGATTGCCGGCGTCGTTTGCACAGCAACCGCGCCTTCCCCAAAGGGTTCGATGGTCAACCCCAAAGCGGCAAGTGTGTCTGCCTGGCCCATCAGAACCTGCATGTCACCGTCGGAAAGGTTCACAATTTCCGGCACCAAAAGCGCTTGGGCTTTGACACCATGTACGGCCATTTGCGATTTCAGCTTTTCGTAAACAAGACGTTCATGGGCGGCATGGGCATCCACAATCACCAATCCATTTTCTGATTGGGCCAGGATATAGTTTTCATGCAATTGCGCCCTGGCAGCCCCAAGGGGACCTTTGGGGGCAACAAATTCTTCGACAACCGGTTCAACCCGGGCCGAAGGGGCATGGTTAAACAGCGCCTGGGTTTCCGCCACGCGCATCGCTGGTGCGGGCCGATCCATTTGATACACACGGTTTTCTACCGGCGTTTGAAACGCGCCCAAAGCAGCATCTGAAACGGTTGTCGACGCACGGTGCCCAGCTTCGGCCAATGCATGGCGCAACGCGCTGACCACCAGCCCGCGAACAACTGCTGGTTCACGAAACCGCACTTCTGCCTTTGCCGGGTGCACGTTCACGTCCACGCGTTCTGGATCACAATCAATGAACAAGGCCACTGCTGGATGGCGGTCCCTGGACAGGAAATCCGCATAAGCACCGCGCAACGCACCCAGCAAAAGTTTGTCTTTAACCGGCCGTCCATTCACGAAAATAAACTGAGCAACGGCGGCACCGCGCGAATATGTCGGTAATCCGGCGAACCCTGTTAAACGGATTCCATCGCGGTCCGCGTCAACGGGGATCGCGTTTTCCACAAAATCACGGCCCATCACCTGGCCCAATCGCCCGCGCAAGGCGGTAAACAGATCGCCCTGTTCTGCTTGCACTTGGAACAAGGTTCGGTTTGTACCCGCATCACGCAATGTGAAACCGATCGACGGTTCTGCCATGGCCAAGCGCTTGAACACATCAGAAATCGCCTGGGTCTCCGCACGGTCTGACCGCAAAAACTTTAGTCTTGCCGGGGTCGCATAAAACAGGTTTGCCACAGTAACGCGCGTGCCCGGTTGTAAAGCTGCAGGACGGACGGGCGCAGCCTTGCCCCCTTCAACCGTCAATTCAGCCCCGTCTTTCCCAGGAATTCGGCTGGCCAGGGTTAAACGCCCCACAGCGGCCAAAGACGCCAATGCTTCGCCACGGAAACCAAAGCTTTGAATATTCAACAAATCAGTGCCGTCTATTTTGCTGGTGGCGTGCCGGGACAAAGCCAAGGCCAAATCCCCTTCTGCAATACCGCATCCGTTATCGCTGACACGGATAAGGGTTTTTCCACCTTCTGCAATTTCCACGTCAATGCGCGTGGACCCAGCGTCCAATGCATTTTCCACCAATTCTTTCACCGCAGAAGCCGGGCGTTCCACAACTTCACCCGCCGCAATCCTGTTGATTGCGTCATCATCCAATTGACGAATTGTTGGGCGCAATGCGCTTATATTGGGGTTTAGATGGGCCATACCACAAGGGATAGCACGGCCCGACCCGATTCTTCTACTGTCAGTTCAAGCCTTCGGGCTGTCCAACCACAACAAAATGCAGATTTTCAGGCTGCAACAGATACGCAGCCACGCGATTCACATCTGCCAAACTGACAGCATTCACTTTGTCATTGCGTGACGCGATGTAATCAATCGGCAAATCCTGGCGTTGCATGCCCACCAAAATGTTCGCGATCGTGGCATTGCCGTCAAATCGAAGCGGGTACGCCCCCGTCAGATACAGTTTCGCTGCATCCAATTCTTCCTGCGTAACACCATCCGCAGCCATCTTCGCCCATTCATCTTTTACAACGTCAATGGCCGCTGCCACCCGATCATTGGCACTGGCGACTTGGCCCAAAAGCATGTTGGTTTCTTCTTTGCTGACGAGAAAAGTACCGATCCCATAAGTCAGACCGCGCTTTTCACGCACTTCCCGCGTCAGTCGGCTTTCAATACCGCGTCCCCCAAGAATTGAATTCAGCAAAAACGCCGGGAAGAAATCCGGGTCATCTCGGTCAATTCCTGAATGCCCAAACAATGCAACAGATTGCGGGGTGGGCAGATCAACAACCGTCACCCCACCTTGCAGTCCATAATCCACCGGGGGAACGATGCCTTTTTCGCCTTTGGGTAATTCCCCCAAAAGCCTATCCAGCACTAAGCCCAATTCTTGGGCTGTAATGTCCCCAACGGCACCGACAAACAAGTTCTCACGCACCAGCAGGCGCTGATGGGCCACCAACATGTCGTCACGGGTCAATGCAGTGACCGTTTCAACCGTGCCTTCAAGTGCAGCGGCATATGGATGATCCCCGAATGCCAAAGAATCAAACGTACGGCTGGCCACGCTGTTTGGGTCTTTTTCATCTGACGCTATGATCGACAGGATCTGTGCTTTGACACGGTCCAATGCATCTTGATCGAAACGTGGCTCCACCAAGGCAGTACGTAACAGCTCTAACGCCTCATCCTGATTTTCAGTCAAAAACCGGGCTGAGATAGTCATTGTTTCATCGAAAACATCAAAGCCAAAGGACGCGGCCAATTCTTCCTGACGTTTTGCAAAGGCACGGGCGTCCATATCCCCAGCGCCTTCTTCAATCAGACCCGTCATTAGGTAAGAAACGCCCTGCTTACTGGCAGGGTCCAAAGCTGCCCCCCCTTTGAACGCGATTTCCAAAGCGACGAAAGGGATCGAAGGTTCTTGGACCAGCCAGGCCTTTATGCCGCCGGGGCTGGTGACTTCTTGGATTGGAACATCCGCACGGGCGACGGTGGAAACGACGGTAATCCAAAGGATTAAAAGTGAACGGATCATTGGGCAGCCTCCTGCTTCATCAACCAGCCGGTGACAGACTTGTTTTTATCAAAAATCATTTTTGCGGCTTCTTTAACGTCTTCGGCCGTGACCGCTTGCAACACGTCTGGCCAAGCCTGCACGTCTTCCACCGTAAGCCCTTGCGTCAACGCGCGCCCGTAGGTTTGGCCAATGCTTTCCACGTTATCGCGGCCATAAATTCTGCTGGCACGCAATTGCATTTTGATGCGTTCAAATGTTTCCGGATCTGGACCGGTTTCAATGAAGTCTGCCACAACAGCATCCATTGCGTCTTCTGCTTCCTGCAAAGAAACACCTTCGGCCGGCACGATAATGAGACCAAACCCAGTGTCGTCCAAAGACATGGGGCCATAGCTGGCGCTGGTATACAGCGCGACTTTTTCTTCAAACTGAAGCTTGGCACCCAACACAGACGTGGCGGGCGAACCGCCAAGAATTTCCGCAAGATACACCAAAGCGGCGGCTGTTGTTTGATCGCCTGAATCCCTTTCGGGTGCCAGATAAGAGCGGGTCACATAGGGTTGCGCCACACGCGGATCGCTGTAGGTCAGCCGTCTTGGTGATCTTTGCGGTGGTTCCTGTGTACGCGCACGATCGCGCAAATCAGGATTGGCAGGGATTACACCGTAATGCTGTTCGGCCAAGTTGCGCACCTCGTCGGGCATCACATCGCCAGCAACCACCAAAATCGCATTATTCGGTGCATAATGATGGCGGTAGAATGCCATGGCATCATCCATGTTCAGCTGTTCGATCTCGTGCATCCAGCCGATGATCGGAACGCCATAACGGTGGTTCATATATTGCGCTGCCCGCAACTGTTCGCGAAATAATGCGCCGGGCGAATTTTCGGTGCGTTGATTGCGTTCTTCGATAACAACGTTTCGTTCCGTTCCGATGTCATCGGGTTGCAAGCGAAGCCCCGTCATACGGCTGGCTTCCATTTCCATCATCAGGCCCAAACGGTCAGCGGCCACGCGCTGATAATACGCTGTGTAATCATAACTGGTGAACGCATTGTCGGACCCACCATTGGCCGCAACGGTTTCTGACAATTCACCTGCTTCCAGGGTATCCGTTGCTTTAAACAACAAGTGTTCCAAAAAATGCGCGATGCCGGATTTGCCGGGCGCTTCATCGGCACTTCCAACGCGATACCAAAGGGTATGAACGACCACAGGTGCGCGGTGATCTTCCACCACGACAACATCCAAGCCGTTATCTAACGTAAATGTGGTCACATTGTCTTGTGCCACCCCAACACTGCCCCAGCCACACAAGGCCGCGAAAATCAGTTTTTTGAACATGGATCCTCCATCCGTTGGGTATCAACCTACGGCTGCTCAGCTGGCCTTCAAGCCCAAGCGCGAGAAAGTGAGGAGATTTTATTCTGGTGGCGCAGAAGGTACGCGGATGCCTTGCTTGCGGAAGCGATCTTGTTCTGCACGCGC
>JAHDCP010000137.1 GCA_020629775.1 Planktomarina sp. | reverse complement strand
TTTGATATGCGGCGGCTTCCGTCACATCCCCAACATGCCGATTGAACGTGTCCAAACTTTGGGGAGTAGCTCAGAGATCCTCATCAAAACGCCCAGCGCGAGATAAGTGAAGGGTGATTCACCTGTCGCAAGATCACTGATGTTTTGTGCCTGATACAAACGCTTCTTGTTTCAGTATTTCTTCCGCAAGGAACTTAGAAAACACTCGCACCCGTTCCATGCGGCGTAAGTCGGGATGGGTCAGAAGCCATGCAGGGCGTCCATCGTAGAGGCCACTTTCGGGGACACGCTGCAATGACGGGTCGTTATCGCCCGTGATACATGGCAAAAATGCCATGCCCATCCCTTGCCTTGCGGCCTCCGCTTGCAGGGTGATGGTGGGCATGGCCCAAGCAATCGCACAATCGCCAAATGGCGTGATCTTTGTACGCTTTCGAAAAAGACTTTGGTTTGTCCACGATACCCATTGCGGCAATGCCTTTGGGTTAAGCGGCCAATGCGCTGAAACATAGTCATGGCTGGCAAAAATCGCATCGCGAAAGGGGGGCAAACGCCGCCCGACAAGGTGTTCTTCGGGTTCATCAGCAAAGCGGATGGCGAGATCAGCATCGCGCCGGGATAGATCGGAATAAGCGAATGTGACCACCAGTTCGATGTTGATAAGGGGATATGCTTCTTTGAACTTTGCCAAAATGGGCAGGATCAAATGCTGGGCGAGGGGAGGGGGGACAGTTAGGCGAATTGGGCCTTTCAAGCGCACGTCATGCCCATCGACTATGCGCTCAAGTTCTAGCATCTCAGCTTCGACCTGTTGGGCGCGTCCGACGATCCGCGATCCTGCTTCGGTCAACAAAAAGCCGTCAGGGGTGCGGTCAAACAGCTTGGCCCCAATGCGCGTTTCAAACGCATCTAGCCGCCGTAGAACGGTTGAGTGGCTGCATTTGAGACGGTTTGCGGCCTCTCTCGCTGTTTTCCCACGTTCAATTGCCAAGAAAATTTGAAGATCGTTCCAGTCAGATTGCATGATACAGTGGTCTATTTTTGCACCAGTCTGATAGCATTATCGCCTGTTCTGCGCAAGAATAGACCACTGTAAGTTTCCCTTGTTCTCTCCCGAACGGACAAACGAAGGAAACTGACATGAACCCCACAAACTTTACGGAACGTGATTTTCCAATTCACGACGCTTCCACGGCGGCCCCTGCCTCTGCCGAAGCGCTGAACTGGTATCAGGAAAACTTTGGTGTTGTGCCGAACCTTGCAGGTGTGCTGGCCACATCACCTGCGCTGCTGCGCTCCTACTGGCAGTTGCAAAACAATTTGCTGGAATTTTCGACGCTGACGCGGCCAGAGATTAACGTTGTGCAAATGGCTGTGGCCCATGCCAATGCCTGCCAATACTGTGTGTCTGGTCACACGGCTTTCGGCAAAATGGAATTCTTCGGCAATACCGACGAAGAAATGGCTGCGGTGCGCGAAGACAAGTCTTTCGAAGACCCAAAGCTGAACGCGCTGCGTGATTTCACACTGTTGGTCATGCGCAACCATGGCCGCATGGCAACCAGCCAACTGCAAACCTTCTTGGATGCTGGATACACCCGCGAACAAGCATTGGATGTGATCGCCTGCATCGCCAGTAAAGTCATGTCCAATTACGCCAATCAGCTTGCGTTGACGCCGATTGATGACGCCTTTGCGCCTTTGGCCGAAGGTCTGCCGTACCGCGAAGATCGCATCACAAAATCCCCCCAAACTATGGCCGCTGAATAAGCCGCCCCCTACCCGAAAAAGGAACGTCCTATGAATCCTTCTCAATTCCTGAAATCCACATACCTATCTTTGGCATTGGGTGTTTTGGCAACGTCTGCTTTGGCCGAAGGGCCGATGGTGGAGCTAAGCCAAGGCGAAACAATCAGCCTGCACTTCGTTGACGCGCCACACAGCAAACGCGGTGCTTTTGTAAACACTGTGCTGCCGTCCGCAATGGATGACATTATGACCGCTGGTGGCCGCTTGGTTGCAAAATTTGAAACCATCGACGTCGAAGAAGGCGACATTACTCCACAACACGTTGTCCTGATGGCGTGGTCTGATGTTGATGGTTTCAACGCAGCAATGGATGTAATCGCACCCGCCGCTACTGATCTACGGGCGCATACGGTTGGGCTGTTTAGTGTGGCACAGCCCGTGTCTTTCGAATTGAAAGATGATGTCGTCTATGAATGGTTCGCGGGCAACCCTGCTGGCCCTGACACACCCAATCAGTTGCAAACGTTCTTTCAGAACGTGATCCCAACAGCGATGGAATATGGCCGCGCGGATGCAATGCTGATGCAACCTGTGGCCTCTGGCCATGTGAACTATCCGCGCATGATTGCGGGCATGGCAACTTGGCCCACGGCGGCATCGTTTGAAGGCTTCACCAACACAGACGTGTTTCGCACCAATATCGTGGAATTGCGTGATCCTGCGTTCGCCACTTTGGAACTGATCAACACCTATTGGGTCGAATGATCTGACGTCCCAGGCCCCACACTTCAAAGTGCGGGGTCTACTCTCTCCCTGAAAGGAATATACCATGCCAATCGAAATTCTTGCCCTCTTTATCTCTGGTGGGGTGCTGTTTTTGAATATCCTCATCCAGCAACTGACCATGTCCGCCACCCAAGGAACAGCCTACAGTCTGTCGAATCGGGACACACCAATTACGGAAACACCATTGGCGGGACGTCTGCGCCGTGCTGCACAAAACGGTGTTGAATCCGTTGCAATCTTTGCACCTTTGGTATGCGTGGCGATTTGGACAGACAGCACAAACACGTGGACAGGCTATGCCGCAATAGCCTTTGCAATATCCCGTATGCTGTATCTACCATCTTATGCTTTGGGTCTGACCCCAGTGCGGACGCTGGTTTGGTCACTGGGCTTTTTTGCCCTGCCATTCTTTGCTTACGGCTTGATTGCGTAAAACAACGACATTGCCCGGGTCAAGCCGATGGCCCAGGCCTTTTGCTCTATTTGGAAGAAGGAGGGACACATCATGCCCGCAAAGAAGAAACCCGAAGCCCCCATCGGATTGGAGGTCGGAACGGACGCGCCCAATTTGGCTGTTCTAGACGAAACAGGCAAGACGGTGTATTTGATGGACTTGGCTGGGGAAAAGGGCCTTGCCTTGTTGTTCATGCGTTCTGTGGGATGGTGCGCATTCTGTAAGAAACAAACCCGCCTGTTGGGCGAGATTTCAGAAGAAATGCGCGAAGCGGGGTGGCCTGTTGCGGCTTTGTCTTACGACAGCGCCGAAGTTCTGGCTGCTTTCAAAGATCAGCACGATTTGGATTTCCCGCTGTTGTCGGATGAAAACTCAGCCGTGATCGACGGATACGCACTACGCAATACACGGGTGAAACCCGACAGCCGATCTGTCGGTGTGCCGCATCCTGCTTTTGTATTCATTGGAACCGATGGCACCGTAAAGCAGGTTTTGCGCGAAACCAACTATATGAAGCGCCCACAGAACGAAGATGTTTTGGCGGCGGCGCAAGAACTGTGAGAATTTCAGGTGAAGGCATCGCGCCTTCACCCTTTCAATCTACTAATAGCTCACTCCAAAGCTCGCTGATTTTCGATGCTTTTTCGCTGTCTGGTTATACCCCTCAGTCGTCCTGATACTGGCATGGCGCACCGTTCGCTGGATATCTTCCCCTTGCAACCCAGCTTCGTACGCCAGTGTGATAAACGTCGCCCTGGCAGAATG
>JAHDCP010000036.1 GCA_020629775.1 Planktomarina sp. | reverse complement strand
GGTGAACCTGCAACCAGCTTCCTGACACCGCCCTTCGGCTTTGCGCTGTTCTATCTGCGCGGGGTGGCCCCCAAAGAAGTGACCACCGGCCACATCTATCGCGGGATCATTCCTTTTGTGCTGATCCAGGTGGCGGGGCTTGGGCTGCTGGCGGCCTTCCCGCAGGTGGTGACAATCATCCCGAACTTGTTGAAGTAACTGGCAAACTTTTGAGAAATAAATCGTCCCTGATTTTTCAGGGGCGGTTTCGTTTTGACTGTCGTATCGTACGCCAAGACGTGCATATCCTCTTAATGCACAGAACGCCTGATGGTTGACTGTGTAACCTCAATGACTTGAGTGTGGTTTGTTTCGCGTGCGAAACATTTTTGGTGGCCCTAATTTGGCTGCAACAGGTCCCACAAATTGCCGAATCTATCTTCAAACACCGCCACGGTGCCATAAGGTTCGACCCTTGGTGCTTCGCGAAACACCACACCATTGGCTGTGAAGGCCGCGTGGTCACGGGCGAAATCATCTGTTTTCAAAAAGAAGCCGACACGCCCCCCGGTTTGATTGCCGATTGCTGCCCTTTGGGTTGGCCCATCTGCCTGGGCCAATAGCAGTTCCATCGTGCCGCCTTTGGGCCGCACGCGCACCCAGCGTTTGGTGGGGGATTGGGCGGTGTTTTCCAACAGGTCAAACCCCAACTTACCCACAAAGAAATCAATCCCTGCATCGTAGCTGGGCACCACGATTGCGATCAGGAAAACATCATTCATTTGGTTTTGGTGGGATGCACGTCCGGGAAAGAAATCTGCGCCACTTGTTCCGCGATTGGCGGCACCGCCAGTGGGTCTGTGGCTTCTGCGTAATGGGCATCTGATTGCAGGGGCTGCCATTCGCCGCGATGGTAAATCTCCACCCCGCTGAACCGCGCCTTATAAGCCATCTTGTCACTGCCCGGCACCCAATACCCTAAGTAAACATAGGGAAGCCCAGCTTCGCGGGCGATGGCCACGTGATCCAAAATCATATGTGTGCCCAAAGACCGGCGGGCATCATCAGTGTCAAAAAAGCTGTACACCATGGACACGCCGTCATCCAAAACATCCGTCAGGCACACACCCATCAGGGCATTGCCAGCATCCGCTTTGGTGTATTCCACAACGCGGCTGCGCACGGGGGTTTCTTCCACCATGGCTGCGAATTCAAAGATATCCATGTCCGCCATACCACCGTCCGCGTGGCGGTGTTCCAGATATTTGCGGAACAAGGAAAATTGGTCTTCCGTGGCCCAAGGCGAATTTCCTTTGCGGGCCAAATCGGCGTTGCGGTTCATAATGCGACGTTGGCTGCGGCTGGGTTTGAAATCCGACACCCGAATCCGTGCGGACATGCAGGCCACGCAATCAAGGCATGACGGGCGGTACAGCACGTTTTGCGACCGGCGAAACCCCTGTTTGGATAATGCGTCGTTCAACACATCTGCGTTTGTGCCTTGCAGTGCCGTAAACAGTTTACGTTCCAACCGATCCGCCAAATAGGGGCAGGGCTGGGGGGCCGTAACATAGAATTGTGGGGCCAAAGGCAGGGTGTGACGCATGGGAAACCTTCGCGATTGCCTTTATGCTAGCAAGCCAATTCAAGACCGCAAGACCAAATTGCAAAGATGTTTACATACGCCCGCGTCGGTTGATGGCGACTGTGCCTAACACCATATCCACCAGTCCCTGGCCCCGCGCCGTGGTGACCATCATGATCATGGAAATGACGTGCAAAAATGAGAAGCCAAAAGTTAAAACCGTGCCGCCGGTGTGCAGCAGCGCAGTTGCGCCATCAAAGGGCAATCCATCGCGGGTTCGAAACTCTATGCCAGCAAAGCGCATGCCCAAGGTTGCCGATCCAGACGTGATGGTGACCACGCGGTACACAAAACTGACCACCGCCCACACTGCAAAGAAGATCCAAAAGAAGATCCCAAACGACAGCAGTGCAATCACGATTGAAAGCCCCAAAGTTATCACCACATCAACACCCCAAGCCAGAAGCCGCTTTATGGGTACGTCAGCGTAAAAATCAGCTTGGGTTTTGGGGTCGGGCAGGCGGGTCATGGCGATGTATCCTAAAGCGGAAAAGGCGGCCCCGAAAGGCCGCCAATGGTAATGTCTTAAGCTTTTGGTTTGCTGTCTTCTTCAGCAGGGGCCTTGGCCGCTTCGGCCCGGTCATCCATGAACTGGTCAAATTCAGCTTTGTCCTTGGCTTCGCGCAAGCGGGCCATGAACTCTTCAAACTGGGTCTGTTCTTCTTGCAGGCGGTTCAGTGTTTCTGCTTTGTAAGAATCAAAGGCATGGTTGCCCGACGGATGCCGAACCTTAACGGGCCGTGCGGTGCACGAACGTGTTTTTGTAAACAAGCGATTACTCCATATCGTATAGAACAAGATGGCCAGCCCCAGCGGCCAAACGACGATAAAGCCCAGCACCATGGCAGCAATCCATGCGCCTTTGCCGTGGTCATCCAACCAAGAGGTGATCCGAGAAAACCACCCTTGCGTTTGGGGGGCGGCCAGGGTGTCTGGGTGTGTTGCAGTGGTCATGCGGTGGTCCTTTTCAATGTAAATCTCTTTCACATTGATGGATATGGCGATGCTTTGAGTGCCTTTCAAGGCCTCATGTAAATCTTTTTAACATGCGTGCAAATTTATGGAAAAAGCACCCAAACCCCAGAGGCTTAGCAAACTTCCAAGGTCACAGAGGAGCTTTATTCAATGGCGCGAAAGCTGAAAAATGCCCCGACCAATTCTGCCAAAATGAAGACCACCAGGAAACCGACACCCATAGTATCTGCAGTGCCTGTGGCAAACAGTTCCAGCATATCACTGAATTCTTTGAACGCCGCACCGATGAACGCGGCAAAATATACCGCGGTGTTGCGCAGCCAAATTGCGATCAAAGCCACGGCAGCAAGCCCAATTTGACGTCCACCCCAACTGATATTGTGGGATTCCAGGGCACCATTGCCTGTCAAAGCCATCAGCCCCATGACAAAACCCAATACCACGATCAGGCACAAAAACAGGGTGGCCCAAAGCGGGATCCCAGGGGTTTTGAGTTTTTCGTTTATCAATGACATGTTCTTCCTTTCGTTTTCCAAGAGGTTTGAATGCGGCCAGCGGCACAATCACTGTATCAATAGTAACCAAGGCCCGCAGGGTAGATGGTGGGATAAAACTATTCGGTAAAGTCGGCCCGTACCGCCCCAGCCAACGTACCCATTTGCGCGGGAGTGGCGGAGAACACATGGTGGGGGGTGCCTGCGGCGGCCCAAATGATGTCGTATTCAAACAGGGCTGCATCCATGAACGCAGTGGGGGGTGTTACGTGGTCAACAGGACTGACGCCCCCTATGGCAAATCCGGTGATTTTGCGAATATCCGCCGCATCAGCGCGCGCAACGCGTTCCCCCATCAGTTGGGCTGCGCGGGTTTCATCAACGCGCCGGGTGCCTGCAGTCAAAAACAAGAACAACTTGCCGGTGTCGGCACCCTTTACCATCACCGACTTGGCGATCTGATCCACGGCACAACCCAGTTCCGTTGCGGCCATGGCAGCGGTTTTGGCTTCCCCTGTTTCCACCACGTTTCCTTTGTGGCCAGCGTTTAACAAAGCCGCTTTTACGCGGTTCAAGCTTTTGCCCATGATTGAAATCCTTGGTTGACGTTGCCCATCGTTTCACGGTCAGACTTATGGAATGATTTTGCAAGATACCATCCGCCGTATCCCCCGTGCTGTCGATCCAAGCCAGGGGTCCGCCCTTGTGGACCATTGGGGTGCCAAGGGTGACGTCGCCAAGGTTTTGGAGGGTATCGGTGGCACCAGCCCATATTTGCATTCAGTGTACATGGCGGAACGCGATTGGTTGCAAAGGGCATTGGTCACCGATGATCCTTTGCCCAATCTTTTGGCTGATACCACAGAAGCTGATGCTTTGCGTCAGGCCAAAAAACGTGTGGCCGGGTATTTGGCTTTTGCTGAACTGACCGGCGCATTGCCACTTATGGAAACGACCCGCAGTCTGACTGCATTTGCCGACCATGCGGTTCAGGTCGCATTGCAAGATGCCCTAAGTCGCAGTCGGGACACATCAGTCATGGATGCACAGATCTTCGTTTTGGCCATGGGCAAGATGGGCGCCGGGGAATTGAACTATTCGTCGGATATCGATTTGATTTTCATGTTTGATGACACGGACCTGGACGGCGCCGAAACCGCCCGCATGCGTTCAGCCTTGGTTAAGGTTGTGCGAATGGCCGTGCAAACACTGTCGCAAGTGACGGACGCCGGATATGTCTTTCGTACGGATTTACGCCTGCGGCCGGACCCTTCTGTCACGCCTGTATGCATCGGAACGCGATCGGCATTGGGGTACTATGAAAGCCTGGGGCGCACATGGGAACGGGCGGCGTTCATCAAGGCACGGGTTTGTGCCGGCGATATAGAAGCCGGGGAACGGTTCTTAGATGCGTTGGTGCCTTTTGTTTGGCGGCGGCACTTGGATTTTGCAGCCATTGAAGAAGCCCATTCATTGCGGCTTAAAATCCGCGAACAAAAACGACTGCCACCGCGCATCACCTTGCCGGGCCATGACATGAAGTTGGGCCGTGGTGGCATTCGTGAAATTGAATTTTTCACCCAGACCCGGCAGCTGATTGCCGGGGGGCGGGATCCGGGATTGCGTACCCGCGAAACGCTGGCGGGATTGGATGCACTGGCGGCCGCAGATTGGATCACGCCAGACAGGGCTGCGCGGTTAAAACACAACTACACCCGCCATCGCTTGACAGAACACTGCATTCAAATGCTGCGCGATGCCCAAACCCAAAGCTTGCCCGCCGGGCAGGAAAATCTGGACCGCGTGGCGGCCTTGCAGGGCCTGTCGTTGGCAGAGTTTCTGTCCCAAACCCAGGCGGGTTTGGAAGAAACCCACGCCATCGTAGAAGAATTTTTTGATCCTGCGCCGCGCAAATCCAGCGCGGAAACTGTTTGGACCCCGGACCCCCAAGATGAGGCCATTTTGGACGGCTGGCCCGCTTTGCCGGCGCTTCGGTCTGAAAGGGCCGCCCAAATCTTTGAGACACTGCGCCCGACCTTGTTGGATGGTTTGTCCAAGGCGGCGGACCCGTCTGCCGCGTTACGCGAGTTTGATGCCTTTTTGCGCGGCTTACCGTCTGGGGTACAGCTGTTTTCCCTGTTCGCAGCAAATCCCAAATTGGTGGAATTGCTGACCTCCATCGCTGCGCGGGCACCGGCGTTGGCGCGGTATTTGGGGCGGCATCCATCGGTGTTGGACACTGTATTGGACGGTGATTTTTTTGATCCCATCACTGCGCGTGGGGATTTGGCCGAAGCCTTGGCTGGCATTTTGAAGGCTTGCGATGATTTTGAAACGGGGCTGAATCAAACCCGCATTTGGATGAAGGAATTGCATTTCCGTATTGGCGTGCATCTGTTGCAAGGCACCCGCACACCGGCCCAAACAAGGGGGGATTATTCAGCTTTGGCGCGTGCCGTTCTGGGCGCGTTGGTTCCTTTTGTGGTGGGGCAGTTCGAAGCGAAACATGGGCGTTTGCCCGACCAACGTTTTACGGTCATCGGAATGGGGTCGCTGGGGGCAGCGCGCTTGGGGCCTGCATCTGATTTAGATTTGATGGTTTTGTTTGACACCGACCTGTCTGCCAGCAGTGACGGCAAGCGCCCCTTATCAGCGCGCCAGTATTTTGCGCGGTTGACCCAGCAGATCATCACGGCCCTGACGGCCCCCACTGCCGAAGGCAAGCTGTACGAGGTGGATATGCGTCTGCGCCCGTCTGGCAAGGCAGGGCCAGTGGCCGTGCACCTGGAAGCGTTTGAACAATATCACCTGAAGGAAGCTTGGGTTTGGGAACATCTGGCCCTGACGCAAGCCCGCCCCGTGGTGTCTACAGGGGGATTGGACGAAGATTTTGCAAGGGTGCAATCCAAAGTTTTGTCGGCCAAAGCTGACCGGCAAAGCGTGTTGGAAGGGTTGCGCGACATGCGCGGGCGACTGCTGGCAGCCAAGCCCCAAGATGGGGCCTGGGACATGAAAAACGGCCCCGGCGGGCTGCAAGATTTGGAACTTTACGCCCAGGCCTTGGCGCTTATGGCGGGGGGGGCCTTACCGGCGGATCCGCAATTCCAGAATCCCGATCTGGGCGATTTGGCCAAAGCCCACGCCGCAATGTCGGATTTGCGTACCTGTCATGGCGTTTTATGCGTCGACAGCACGCGCACATGGCCCATAGGGACGGGAGGTTGGGCGGTGATAGAAAATCATTGCCATTTGTCCAACGAAGATCAATTGGTGGACCAGACAAACAAGTGGCGGCACGGGGCGATCAATGCCATCCAAGCCGATGTGGGAGAATAAATGGATCCGACTGTTTTTGACCCAAAAGGATTGCTACGCGAAGCGTATCGCATCGATGGGATTACCAGCGAAGATTGTCGTACAATCTTCTTGGATTGGGCCATTCAAGTGGCCGCAGATGCAAACCCGAAGGACCACATCCAAGCGGCCTTAGACACCTATGCGGTGGGGCACGATGACCACCCTATGACGGTGACATTGCAAGCGGGCTTGGCGCAATCTCCGGCCAAAAAGCGCCGGGGTGGACGCGCCGCAAGGGTGGGCCAAAATGGGTGACACCCACCCCAGCGTTCGGCTGAAACCAAAAGTGGACGCTGCAAAATTTCGCCATGGGTTTCCTTGGGTTTACGCCGATGAATTGGTTTTGGATCGCCGCACCAAGGGCATTGCCGCAGGAAGCCTGGCGGTTTTGGAAGACGCGAACCGGATGCCCTTGGGGTTGGTGAGCGTTAATCCAGCCTCCAAATTGGTGGCACGGGTCTTGGACCGTGATCCTGACGCGCAGATTGATGCAGATTGGGTGCAGACCAAGCTGGCGGCGGCCCTGGCGTTGCGCACTGCGCTGTATGATGAACCCTATTACCGTTTGGTCCATGCAGAAGCGGACGGCATGCCGGGCGTCGTTGTGGACCGGTTTGGGGCAACAGCGGTGTTTCAACCCAACGCCGTTTGGGCCGATGACCTGAAAGACGTGATTGCCCAAAGCTTGTGCGAAGTGGCGGGGGTGTCGAATGTGGTGATGAACGGCACGGGCCGCACCCGGGTTGCCGAAGGATTGCCAGAAGATCGCGTGGCTTTGGTGGGGGATCTTCCCAGTGCGCCTTTGCCCGTGACGATGAATGGCGCGACCTATCTTGCGGATGTGCAAGGTGGCCAAAAGACGGGGCTGTTTTTTGACCAACGCGACAACCATGGCTTTGCTGCGCAATTTGCGCCTGGGGGGCGGGTGTTGGATGTGTTCAGCCACGTGGGCGGCTTTGGATTGGCGGCTTTGGCGGGCGGCGCTGCCCATGTGACATGTGTAGATGCGTCCCAAGCGGCCCTGGAACTTGCAGCCCAAGGGGCGGCCCAAACAAAACCTGATGTACCCTTTGTGCCAGTACAAAGTGACGCGTTTAAATATCTGGAAGCAGCCGGTGAAAGTGGCGATCGGTGGGATATGGTGGTGTGTGACCCGCCTGCCTTTGCGCCCGCCAGGTCTGCCTTGGGGCAGGGGTTGCGCGCCTATGAACGGGCGGCGCGCTTGTCTGCGCGGTTGGTGGCGCCAGGCGGTATCTTGGTGCTGTGTTCGTGCAGCCATGCGGCCACCTTGGACAAATTCCGCAGTGCGTGTTTGCGTGGCATTGGCCGGGCGGGGCGAACGGGACAGTTGTTGCACAGCGGCGCTGCAGGGCCAGATCACCCGGCGCATTTGTCCCTTGCCGATGGTGGGTATCTTAAAGCGTTGTTCTTCCGGCTTCATTGATGCGGGTGGTTTTGGATACCTGCGTTTTATTTCCCACCTTGATGCGTCAGGTCATTTTGACATTTGCGAAAAGCGGCGCGTTTGACCCGGTGTGGTCGCCGCGCATTCTGGAGGAATGGCGTCGCGCTGTGGCGTCCAAATTTCCAGATCAAGTGCACGCGGTCGAAGGTGAAATCACGATGCTGGCGGTGCATTGGCCCACGGCCCAGCGCCAAGTGGTGTCTGATTTGAACCGGTTTTGGCTGCCTGACCCCAACGATGTGCATGTTTTGGCCCTGGCGGTGGACAGTTCTGCGGATGCAATCATGACCATAAACCGCAAGGATTTTCCCAAGTTTGATTTGGCTGAGTTTGGGTTGGATAGACTGGAACCCGATGGCTTCTTGACCCAGTGTTTTGCACAAAACCCAGACCGCGCGGCACACGCGCTGGAAGATGTTGTCAAAGATGCACAGGCCCATCATCCGCAGATGACGGCCCGCGCGATTTTCAAAAAAGCCAGGTTGCCGCGCCTGGGCAAAGCCCTGGACGCGGCTTGGATGGCTTAGGTCAGGCGGCGGCCCCTAAGATAAAGTCATCCGACGTAAGTTGCGTCGCGCTGACACCCAAAACAAAGACACCGTCGTTGACCGCGCCGCCAGCGGCTTCCAGGTCGATGAAGGTGGCCCAGCCTTGGTCCACCAGATGTCCGGACAAATCACCCCAAGACAGATTGTAGGACGATACGTCGATCAGATCCAAACCATCTTCAAAAGAATGGACAAAGTCCCGGCCATCGCCTGCGTTGAAGGCAAAGACATCCGCGTCACCGTCTGCGGACCACGTTCCGCCCCACATGTGATCAGTGCCAGCGCCGCCTTCGATGTAGTCTTCACCGTCACCCCCGTTAATGGTGTCCGTGCTGTCGCCACCGAAAAGGGCGTCATCGTCGTTTTGTCCAAACAAGCTGTCAGCGCCCGCGCCGCCGGTGATCAGGTCATTGCCGTCACGGCCAAAGATCTCGTCATTGCCGCCCGCACCATCGATGGTGTCTGCCCAGCGGGTGCCGTACAGATTTTCGTCTGTCGATTGCGCGCCATAGGTTTCAATTTCTGCCACGATTTCATCGGGTCCGACGGCCGCATTGTTGGATGGATCATCGGTTTCATAGACGCGGATGTAGTCGATATCAAAACTGTCTGTGAAATCAGTGGTGGCGTCCACAGCCCCCGTCCAATTTGTGTCCACGGCCAGGGACAACACCAGATACATGTCTTCTGTTACGGTGTTTGCCACGGTGCGCACGGCTTCGCCATCAATGTACCATGTAATTTCTGTATCGGTCCATTCCAGGCCGTATGTGTGGAACCCATCGGACATATCGATCGTTGGGAATGACATCTGGTTTGGCGTTCCGTCATCCCAGACGTTTGTGTTCATGGTGTCGGGCAAATGGCCCAGGGTTTCGAAAATATCGATCTCTGCTGACCAATCCCCATCTTGGGGCAACAGCCAAAACGCGCTGAGGAACCCTTGCTGGTCCGGCACCCTGGCGCTGATTTCGATGTATCCGCCATCCATTCCAAAGGCCAATTCTGTGCTCATCAACCCGGAGGAATATTGCATGCCGTCGGCGGCTGCCTGTTGGGTGGCGTCCAATTCATGGGCTGTAATGGACAAAATGCCATTGTCCACGGAAAACGGATTGGGCAGGCCGGTCATGTCGGGATCAACGTAAAATTGACCTTCACCGTTTACAGCAATGGTGCGTGAATCATGAAGGTGGGGTGAAAAAGATGTGCTCCATATGCCATCATCGCCGTGGCCTTGTCGGGCCTCAAAAGTGTCAAAATCATCATTGAACGTCAGCACATAGTCTGTCCCGTTTAAAGATAGGGTACTGATGTCGGAAAAGCTTTGTTGTGGAGTGTTCGACTGGTTCAAAACTGAATGGAAGAAATCCAGATCGAAGTCAGTCTTAGACAGCCATTTTTCAATCTTCTTTTCGACCCAGTCAGCGCCGTGCTTTTCTTCGAAGGCGTCTGAAAAATCAATCAACGTAGAGGTTAAGGCTTCAACGTCGTTGCTGTTTGCGTAGTCCTTAATCACTTTCTTATATGTGCTTGGGTTCCATGAGTTGAGTCTTTCCGCAATGTCGGCAAACCCTGTGTCGAACAATGCTGTGATGGGATCCCACATTCCTGCTGTAAATGCATTGAAATCTGTTTGAAGGTTTTCTGTGAAGGTTTTCAAAAAGTGTTTATTGGTCATATTCATCTCCGCGCTATGTTCGACGCGAAGGTGGTGCTGACCCGGTTAAATCTTGCTTAATCCGTCAGGGCTTTTGGAACTCTTGGTTACACAAAGATTAAGACATCATCCCCATGCCGCGTGAAATACCATCCAAGGTCATGGGCACCATGCGGTCGTCGAATATTTGCCGCACCATGCCGATGGATTGGGTGTAACGCCAATATTTTTCAGGGGTTGGGTTGATCCAAAGCGTGGACGGCCATTGTTCCCTTACGCGGCGCAACCAAGTTTCCCCAGACTCTGCGTTCCAATGTTCGCTGGCCCCACCAGGATAGGCAACTTCATAAGGTGACATGGAAGCATCGCCCACAAAGATGCACTTATAGTCACCGCCAAAGGTGCGCAAAACTTCATGGGTGGGGGTTTGTTCTGTCCAACGGCGGGCATTATCGCGCCACACGCCTTCGTACAAACAATTGTGGAAATAAAAGTGTTCCAATTGTTTGAATTCGGCTTTGGCCGCGGAAAACAATTCTTCCACCATGCGAATATGGGGGTCCATTGATCCACCCACATCCAAGAACAACAACAGCCGCACTGCGTTGCGCCGTTCGGGCCTGGTTTGCACATCTAGATACCCGTTTTCCGCAGTCTTGCGGATTGTTCCGTCCAGATCCAATTCGTCATGGGCCCCATCGCGTGCCCATCGCCGCAAACGTTTAAGCGCGACTTTGATATTGCGTGTGCCCAATTCCACCGTGTCATCCAGATTGCGGAATTCGCGTTTGTCCCAAACCTTTACGGCGCGCTGATGGCGGCTTTTGTCTTGGCCAATGCGCACGCCTTCTGGGTTGAAACCATATGCCCCAAAGGGGGATGTGCCGGCCGTGCCCACCCATTTGGACCCGCCTTGATGGCGGCCCTTTTGTTCTTCCAAACGCTTGCGCAGGGTTTCCATCAATTTGTCGAATCCGCCCAAACTTTCAATTTCGGCTTGTTCTTCGGGGGACAGGGTCTTTTCGGCCAGCTTGCGCAACCATTCCTCCGGAAGGTCCAGCGCTTCCACCATGTCGGCGGAATTTATGCCTTCTATGCCAGAAAAACTTTCGGAAAACGCTTGGTCAAACTTGTCCAGATTACGTTCATCTTTGACCAAGATTGTCCGGGCCAAAAGATAGAATTCATCGATGTCATAAATCGCCATGTCCAACTTCAAGGCCGCCAAAAAATCCAAAAATTCCCGCAGACTGGCGGGAACTTTGTGGCGGCGCAGACTTTCGAAGAAAGGCAGGAACATCTGGATTACATTATGATGCGCAGATAGATGACATTGGCTGCGAAAAACAGCAGCGCGAAAGCAATACCAAACCCAGCGGCGTAATGCAGAATATCCAGTGCGGCGCCTTTGCGCTTTTTGGCCAGAAACGCCCCGTAAAGCGCCCCAATGATAAATCCGATATAGGTCATCTGCATCCCCGCCTTTGGCTGTTAATGCAGATGGGGCAAAGCCCTTTGCCAGTCAAGGACCCGCGACCCATCGCCGTAAGCATATTGCGCAGAAGTCCGCGCCCGCAGAACAGCGTTTTGCGCGGCTTTTGGGTTGTTTTGTGCGGCGAATATGGACCAGCGGATCAGCTGAAGTTCCGCCACCAAACTTTCATCTTCAGCTGCCGATGCTGCGATCAGCGCTTGATCGGTCAACGCCAGGGCGCTGTCATAGGATCCGCTTTCAAAATCCAACCAAGCCAACCCGTGCAACGCCTGCGCGTGGGGCAGGGCAAAGGGCGGGTGGTCTGCCAGCAGTGCAGCGGCGGTTTCAAAATACGCCAATGCAAGATCCGGGGCGTCAACAATGTTACGCCGCCCTTCTTGGATCAGGTCCCAAGCTTGGGTCACAACAACGCCGTCGGAGTGTCCGACGCGTGCACGATTGTGGGCGATACCTTCTGGATGAAGACGGTTCAGAATTTCAGGGACTTTGGCCATGACCTGTGATCGGGCCATCCCTGATTGCAACGCAGGGTCATAGGCCACACGCAGCATCAGCATATCAAAATCCGTAAGGACTGCGTGAACGTTGTTGTCGTTGAACACGGATTGGGGCAGGCGGTCCAAATCATTTAAGGGCCCCAGGGCCTGCGCTATTTCTTCGTGCAAACAGTCGCGGATGTTTTGCGGTGATCCATCCCTTGGCACAAACACCCCCACACGTTTGCGAAGGGATATATCTTTCCACGAAATCTGATGGGCCGTGCGTGCGGCTTTAAATTCTGACCAGGACGCCACGCCGGGGATAATAAAACATGCGGCCCCAGGCACTTCTTGGGCAATGACGTCTTGGGGGACAGGGACCACAAAGATGTGTGCCGTGCCTGCAGGCTGGGTTGAAATCGCGATGCCCGCTTCAGCCTGAAATCTGGCCAGCAATTTGTCCAAATCCAGTTGTGAAATGGGGGGCAAAGGGGCGGTCAAGCGGACGGCAATCGGACCTTCAAACCGGGAAAAACGTGGCAGCTGTGCACCCGTTTCCAAAGCAAAGAAAAGATCTTCAAAATCGCGGGTCAGTGCTGCGTTTGATCCCAAGCGCGCTTGTGGTTCGGCGGCAAAAGTTTTGACGGGTGGTTCATTGGAAACTTTGGTGGGCAAACACGCAGACAGCGACATGGCCGCCAAGCCAATGGCGATGTGGTGCCCCCATGAAATGGTTCCGGCCTTGCGCACGTTCCATGATCCCGTTTGTCCTTAACGGACGAAAAGGTATGGGAACACTGCGGCGAAAAAGCGGCGCAAATGCGATGGGTCTGCGGCTACCGCTCAGAGCGTGCCATAAACGCCAAGCGTTCAAAAAGATGCACGTCCTGTTCGTTTTTCAGCAAAGCACCATGCAATTTTGGCAGGGCATTGGCCCCATCGCGGCGCAAGTCTTCTGCATCCAGATCTTCAGCCAGCAACAGCTTCAACCAATCCAGCACTTCAGACGTGGACGGCTTTTTCTTCAAACCATTGGTGTCCCGAATTTCATAGAATTGAGTTAAAGCCGCCGTCAGCAAGCTGTCTTTGATGCCGGGATGGTGGACGTCAATGATGGCGCGCAACGTCGCTTCATCGGGGAATTTGATGTAATGGAAAAAGCAGCGGCGCAAAAACGCGTCTGGCAGTTCTTTTTCATTGTTGGACGTGATGATCACAACGGGGCGCTGTTTGGCTGTGACCGTTTCACCGGTTTCGTAAACGTGAAACGCCATCTTATCCAATTCTTGCAACAAATCATTGGGGAATTCGATGTCTGCTTTGTCGACTTCATCAATCAACAAAACCACGCGATCTTCGCTTTCAAAGGCTTCCCACAATTTGCCTTTGCGGATGTAGTTGGACACGTCTTCCACCCGCGCATCCCCCAGTTGGCTGTCGCGCAACCGGCTTACGGCATCGTATTCATAAAGGCCTTGTTGGGCGCGGGTGGTGGACTTGATGTTCCATTCAATCAACCGCATCCCCAGGCTGGCTGCCACTTGAAGGGCCAATTCGGTTTTTCCCGTGCCGGGTTCACCTTTTACCAAAAGAGGGCGTTCCAATAAAATGGCGGCATTCACGGCAACAGACAAGTCGTCTGTGGCAACGTAGCGATCTGTGGATGAAAACTGCATGGGACCCTCCGGAATTTAGGGCGGCTTAACATGATGCACAGCCGATCAAAATCCCGTTTTCGACGTGACAATGGTTTTGCCCTTGGATAGAGGGGGCGCAAGTAAAGATCTGACCAAGGGTCGCGAACAAGGGGAACGTCACATGAAAGCCGAAGCTTTTCTGCCAGAAGACTATCGCCCAGCCGATGATGAACCGTTCATGAACGAACGCCAGTTGGAATATTTTCGCCGCAAGCTGAACGCTTGGCGCGAAGAACTGTTGGCCAACACACGCGAAACCATCGAAGGCTTGCAAGACAGCACACGCGCCATCCCTGATATTGCAGACCGCGCGTCTGAAGAAACCGATCGCGCCATGGAACTGCGCACCCGGGATCGCCAGCGCAAGTTGGTGGGCAAGATTGATGCCGCGCTGCGCCGTATCGATGAAGGTGAATTTGGGTATTGCAGCGTCACCGGGGAACCAATTTCCCTAAAACGCTTGGATGCACGCCCCATCGCCACCATGAGCCTTGAAGCACAAGAACGCCATGAACGCCGCGAGCGTGTTCACCGCGACGACTGATCTGTCACAGATCCAAATCAATCCAAATTGGCGCGTGGTCGGACGGTTTTTCGCGGCCACGTGCAAACACATCAATCTGACAATCCCGAACCATATCTGCACAAGCAGGTGACGCCAAAAAGTGGTCAATGCGAATGCCGTCGTTGCGGTTCCACGCACCCGCTTGGTAATCCCAAAACGTGTACTGTTCGGGGGCTGGATTGCGGGTTCGAAACACTTCCGTCAGGCCCAGGTTTAACAGCCGCCGAAACGCGGCCCGGGTTTGGGGCAAATGCAGCGCGTCTTTGGTCCATGCATCAGGGCGGGCGGCATCTTCGGGCTGCGGGATAACGTTGTAATCCCCCGCCATCACAAAGGGTTCTTCGCCAGCCAAAAGATCTTTGGCGCGCGCTTCCAGGCGTTTCATCCAATCCAATTTGTAATCGTACTTCGGCCCAGGCGCAGGGTTTCCATTGGGCAAATAAAGCCCGCACAAACGGACCGATGACTTTTCGCCCACAACGGTCGCTTCAATCCACCGGGCTTGTTCATCGGCCGGATCGCCAGGCAGGCCGCGGGTCACATCCTCCAACGGATGTTTTGAAAAGATCGCGACCCCGTTGAACCCTTTTTGACCGTGGGTTTCCACTTGGTACCCCATGTCCTCAAAATGTTGACGCGGGAAGGCCTCGTCCACCGATTTGATTTCCTGCAGCAGCGCCACATCAGGCTGGGCTTCCTGCAGCCAGTCGGTCAATGCACCCATGCGGGCTTTGATCCCGTTGATATTGAAACTTGCGATTTTCATGGGTCAGTCCTGCCGTGTTCCTTGGCAATCCGCAAGCCATGGATGCAAGTCGATCATGATTTGCTTAATCCTTGTGCAACCGCAGATTGGGCACTTTTCCCCGCTTTTTCCCCCATGTCTTGGGGCGACAGGTGGGTTACTTACGGTTCAACAGCATAGGGGAAGCACAATGCTTAAGTTTTTGTTTGGTGGAAAAACCAAAACCGTAAAGACAACGCAGCGCGAAAGCGTTCAAGTTTTGTTGGACGATCTGAACTCAATTCTGGTCACCATGTCTGACAAACCAAAAATCACTGTGGACCCAAACGCGGGCACCATCGCATTGGAATTGCCAGAACAGATGCCGGATGAGGCCTTGGCGCTGCCGGCCCCCGCAGAAGGCGACGAAAAAGCCGCATAGGGCGGATTACATTGAAAAAGACGTGCCGCAGCCGCAAGAGGCTGTGGCATTGGGGTTGTTGATCACAAACCGCGCCCCGATCAGTTCTTCGCTGAAATCAATCACAGCATCCGCCAAAAAGGGCAGGGACACGCTGTCGATCACGACACTTTCACCATTATTGGACAACACCAGGTCGTCGTCTTTGGCGATGTCCAAATCAATTTCATACTGAAATCCAGAACATCCCCCGCCTTCCACAGCGATGCGCAGGGCTTTGCCATCACTGGCAGCCCCGATTTCGGCCAGGCGTTCAAAGGCGCGTTCGGTTACTTTTGGCGGTAATGTCAGCATGGCTGTCTTGATCCCATGACAAGTGCGTAAACCACATATAAGCTGTCTGCAGGCAGTCAACAAGATGAGGCGAACATGCAAGCGCCCTATGCACAACGTCCCGAGGACACGCGGGGCCGTCAGTTTGGTGAAAGTGACAGCCGTCACCGCACCTGCTTTCAGCGCGACCGTGACAGAATTATTCACAGCAGCGCGTTTCGAAGGCTGAAACATAAGACCCAAGTTTTTGTAGAACACGAAGGTGATTATTATCGCACGCGGCTGACCCACACCTTGGAAGTTGCCCAAGTGGCCAGGACTTTGGCAGTGGCGTTGGATTTGAACCAAGACTTGGCAGAGGCTGTGGCCTTGGCCCATGATTTGGGCCACACGCCCTTTGGTCATACGGGGGAAGATACCTTGGATGAGCTGATGGCGGATTATGGTGGGTTCGATCACAATGCTCAGGCCGTGCGGATCGTGACATTCTTGGAACGCCACTATGCGGAATTTGATGGTTTAAACTTAAGCTGGGAAACGTTGGAAGGGATCGCCAAACACAACGGCCCCGTCACCCAAAACGTGCCGGCCTATCTTTCTGAATTTAACGCGATTTACGATTTAGAATTGGATGGCTTTGCCAGCGCAGAAGCCCAAGTGGCGGCTTTGGCGGATGACATAGCATATAACAACCATGATGTTTTGGATGGTCTGAGATCAGGACTTTTGATCGACGAAGAGGTGGCGCAGTTGCCGCGCATCGGTGCGGCTTTTGCCCAAGTAGATGCCAAATACCCAGGGTTGGACATAAAGCGCCGTCGCCACGAAGCGCTGCGTCGCGTGTTTGGGGGAATGGTGGAAGACGTGTTGGAAACTGCACGCCACAGATTGAAGGCCAATCAGGTGAGCAGCGCAGATGATGTGCGCCGCGCAGGCTCTGCAATGGTGTTATTTTCCAACGCGTTGCACGAAGATGTGAAAGTTATACGTGAATTTTTGTTCGCCCGGATGTACCGCGCCCCAGCCGTGGTGCGCCAGCGTGAAAAGGCCGCCCAAGTTTTGCGTGATCTGTTCAAAATTTATATGGATGCGCCCCACAAGATGCCGCCCGATTGGCAGGACCTCGGCGGCGCCGATGACGACACGCCCCGCAGGGTTGCGGATTATATCGCGGGTATGACGGACAGATTTGCGCTGAGGGTCCATGCAGATCTTTCAAAGTGATGAAACGCTGAACCCCCAAGGGGTCGTGGCAGGGCTTCTTGCCGATTGCGCGGGCCAAGCTTTGCCCGATGGGTGCACCATTCGTCCTGCGCGGACAACGGGTCAGGGCGATTTCACCAGCAATTTGGCTTTGGTTTTGCCGTCGGGGGGCAACGCCACTGCCCGTGATATTGCGGGCAGCTTTGCCCAACAGCTTAACCAGGATGATCGCATCAGCGGTGTTCAGATTGGCGGGCAGGGCTTTTTGAATATCTCGGCCACTGCGTGCACTTGGCAAAGATACCTCAAATCCGTGGGGCCTGGGGCTGCGCCAGCCCCCGAATGCACCAGAACGGTTTGCCGTCCCGGCCCATCAGATGCGCGGCTTGATTTGTTTTTGTCGGCCATGGGCCGCATCGCGCGCACGCAGGGCATTGTGCAAACCGTGGTGGACCAATTTGATCCCCCTTTTGGCGATGTATTTTGCGCAAATCGCCTGGATCACCACACCATTGATGGGCTTCGGGCCCATGGTGTGCCGGACCAACATCTGCGCTTGGTGGGCGAAGTGGTGCCGCAAGCTGAATTCGATGAGATTCACCAATCATTGGGGTCCTGCGCCATGGGGCTGTCCCTTTTGTGCGGTCAAATACGCAAGCCCTTGGTGTTGGCCAAAGCCGAACTGATGCGCGAAACGCTGCACAATCCAGCCTTTGCACTTGTGCATGCGCAATCCCAACTGGCCCGCGATCAAGTTCGGTGCGCAGGGTCTTTGGCCGTTCCCGATTGGACAGCCCAAGAACGGCTGATTGCAGCGCAAGTTTGTGAATATGCGTCAGTTTTACATCGATCTGATCAGGGCTACTCCACTGATTTGTTAACTGCCTATTTGGTTCATTTGGCCCGCATCACCCATGGATGGCGGGGCAGTTGGGGGCGGTTTACACAGCAAGATCCGCGAAATGATGGTAATTCCGCGCCAGTTTTGGCGAAATCTTCACTGCTGGACGCTGTAATGCTTGTTATTTCAACGGGAATTTGTATCCTGTCCCCAGAGTGCGCATCTTAAAAATAAACGCGCGCCGAGGCAGTTTCGAAGAAGTCGGGGATTTAACCCTGGGCAGTGAGGCATACATGGCAGACGCATCATATGGCGTTGATCCTACGGTTGACACATCAGATCACCCGTCGCGGTACACAAATGTTGTGGGCGCGGCGATTTCATTAGCGGTATTTGTGGGTATATTGGGTTGGGCTGTGTCCACCATGATGCGTGACGCGTCCGGCGTGCCCACCGTGCGGGCTTTGCAAGGGCCCATGACCGTGGAGCCGGAAGATCCAGGCGGCATTCCAGCCGAACATATGGGTTTGTCTGTGAACCGGGTGTCCGGTTCCGGCGCAGAGTTGGAACAATCCGATCTGCAGTTGGCCCCGCAGACAGCAGTCTTGGCAGAAGAAGATGTTCACGGCGCATTGCTGGCATCCGAACGCCCCGAAGCGCGTCCAGCCTTATTCTCTTTTGAAGATAACAGTGCCGCCATCCAAGAGGCCTTGGTGGAAACCACAGAGGTGGAGCCAACGGCAAGTGTCGCTTTGGCAGGAACCCCTGTCCCTTCCTTGCGCCCGCAAGTGCGCCCCTCTGGATTGCGCCGGGCCGCGGCATCTGTGTCCCAGGCTGTGGCGCAGGCCGTGGCTGAAACACCAACGGCGGCTGCATTCGCTGCGCCATCTGTTCCGGCAGGCACACGTTTGGCGCAACTGGGTGCCTATGAAAGTGCGGCTTTGGCCAACAGTGAATGGGCGCGGATTTCATCCAAGAACCCAAGCTTTTTCGCCGGTAAAACCCATGTGGTTCAACAAGCCTCTAAGAACGGGCAACAGTTTTTCCGGTTGCGTGTTGTTGGCTTTTCGGATGCAGCGGATGCCCGTCGCTTTTGTTCTGCTTTGATTGCAAAGAACTTGGCCTGCTATCCTGTTGTTATGAAGTGATGGAACAGGCAGCCATCGCGCTTCGGCGGGTGATATTTGGGTGCAGTGGTCCGGTTCTAACCGGTCCAGAACGCGAATTGTTTGCCAAGGCGCAGCCCTTTGGCTTTATCCTCTTTGCCCGCAACATCGAAACCCCAGATCAAACTGCCGATCTGGTGAAGGATCTTCGCGCGGCTGTTGGGTGGCATGCGCCTGTTTTGATTGACCAAGAAGGTGGCCGCGTACAACGCATGGGCCCGCCCCATTGGACCCAATTCAACCCACCCTTGGACGATGCCGCCCATGATCAAGCCGAACGGTTGTTTTGGTTGCGCGGTCGGTTGATTGCCGATGAATTGTTGGCGGTTGGAATAGACGTGAACTGCGCACCGTGTTGCGATGTGCCCACGGCGCAGACCCATCCATTTTTGCTGAATCGTTGTTTTGGCACAGACGCCCAAGCGGTAAAGCGCAATGCCCAAGCCCACATCGATGGTTTGCGGGCAGGGGGCGTTGCCCCGATTATCAAACATTTGCCTGGGCATGGCCGGGCTGTCACAGACAGCCATCTGGCGTTGCCCACAGTGAACGCCAGTGCACAAGATCTGCGCGCCAGTGATTTCAAACCCTTCCAAGGGCTTCGCGATGTGACCATGGGCATGACCGGCCATGTGGTCTTGCCCGCGTTTGATCCTGACCATCCCGCCACACAGTCCCCGGTTTTGTTATCCATGATCCGCAATGAAATTGGTTTTTCCGGTCTGTTGATGACCGATGATTTATCCATGGAAGCGTTGGACGGCGATATCGTGCAGCGCGCGACGGCGTCTTTGGCGGCGGGGTGTGATGTTGCGTTGCATTGCAATGGGGATTTCGCGGAAATGACTGCGCTGACTGACGCCATTGATGTGTTCGACGGACCAGCGGCAAGCCGCGCATCTTTGGCCCTAAAAGACCGCCCAAGCGCTGTGGACGTTGACATCGCCGCCCTTCGCGCCGAATTTCAGGCCCATACAGGGGACTGAAGCCATGGAACAGTCACAACTTGATACGGCCCAATCCGTTGCAGACCGTGTGGCGTCTGAAGAACTGATCGTTGATGTCGATGGGTATGAAGGCCCGCTTGACGTGTTGCTGACGCTGTCACGCACCCAAAAGGTGGATTTGCGCCAGGTTTCGATTTTGCAACTGGCGGAACAGTATCTTGGCTTTGTCGAAGCCGCCCGCGAACTGCGCATCGAACTGGCGGCGGACTATCTCGTGATGGCAGCCTGGCTGGCTTTCTTGAAATCCCGTTTGTTGTTGCCGGCCGAACCCGGCGAAGAAGGGCCAAGCGGCGAAGAATTGGCCGCGCATCTGGCCTTCCAGTTGGAACGCTTGCAAGCCATGCGTGATGTGGCCGCCCGGCTGATGGCCCGGGACCGTTTGGGGCGCGAACGCTTTGCGCGGGGCATCACTGAAGATGTGACGCACCGCAAAGTCGTCACCTATACGGCGACGTTGCTGGATTTGATGCAAGGCTATGCCCGTATTCGCACCAAAGATGAATTCCGCCCCTATGTGATGGACCGCGAAGCCATTTTAACGTTGGAACAAGCGCTGGATGGTTTGCGCAAGATCATCGGCACCCAAGTGGACTGGGCTGATCTGGTCAGCTTTCTGCCCCTGGGCTGGGCGACAGATCCAAAAAAGCGCCGGTCTGCCACAGCAGCCACGTTTGCGGCAACTTTGGAATTGGCCAAAGAAGGCAAGCTGGAACTGCGCCAAGAAGATTCATTTGCAAAACTTGAGATAAGAAAGCGGTCCCGCGATGGCTGAACCCCAAGAAGAAAGCCTGTTTGAAGCGCCCCCCTTGGCCGAACAAGAACGCATGGCAGAAGCCATTTTGTTTGCCTCTGCCGAACCCGTTTCGCTGATGGAATTTGCCAAACGCATGCCCCATGGATCCAGCCCATCAGAAGCGGTGGAGTTGTTGCGTCGTCGGTATGAAGGGCGGGGTGTTCAAGTGGTCAAAGTTGGCCAGTCCTTTGCCATTCGGACAGCTCCAGATTTGGGTTTCTTGATGCAGCGCGAAACCGTGGAAGTGCGCAAGTTGTCCCGGGCCGCCATCGAAACGCTGGCGATTGTGGCCTACCACCAGCCTGTCACCCGCGCGGAAATCGAAGAAATTCGTGGTGTTGCGGTCAGCCGGGGCACGGTCGATCAACTTTTGGAGTTGGAATGGATCAGGCTGGGCCGCCGTCGGCAGACACCAGGCCGCCCGGTAACATTCATTGTAACTGAACAGTTTCTTGACCATTTCGGTTTAGAAAATGCGCGCGATCTTCCGGGGCTGAAAGAATTGCGTGCAGCTGGTTTGCTGGAAAACAGACCCGCACCTGGCAAAGAAGATGACGATGCAGGCCCCGTTGTTGATGAAAACCAAGACGAACTTTTCAACGATGAATCAGATACGTAGTTAAAGGATAGAAGTCTTATGAATATGAACCAAATCATCAATATGGTGCTGCGCATGGTGATGCGCAAAGCCATGAACAAAGGCATCAACATGGGCATGCAACAAATGTCCAAATCCAAAGATCGCCGTCAGCCTACGCCCGAACAATCGGATGTGGACCGCAAAAAAATGCAGCAGACCGCAAAACTTTCGCGTCGGATCAACCGCTTTTAAAGTGTTTTGAAAGTTTGAGGCCCTGGCCTTGGTAATTGGAAGACATGTCCGCACCGTAAAGTTCGGCAGGCACATCTTCCATTTGTTCATAGACCAAACGCCCGACAATTTGCCCGTGTTCTAAGACAAAAGGCGCTTCGTGGCAGCGCACTTCCAGAACGCCGCGGCTGCCAGCGCCACCGGCGGAACTGTGGCCAAATCCTGGGTCGAAGAACCCGGCATAGTGTACCCTAAATTCCCCCACCATGGCCAAATATGGGGCCATTTCCGCGGCGTATTGCGGGGGGATGGTCACGGCTTCACGGCTGACCAGAATGTAAAACGCACCTGGGTCCAAGATGATTTTACCGTCAGTGGTGTGCACGTCTTCCCAGAATTCTGCCGGGTCATAGTGATTGATCTTAGAAAGGTTGATCACGTCCGTGTGCGGCTTTGCGCGATACCCCACCAGCGTGCCTTGTGTTGGGGCCAGATCAACCGAAAAGCCCAAGCCATCTTCAATCATCGCATCGGTGGAAACCAAGGGCGTCTTTGCATGGGCCGCGGTCAGATCCGCGTCCGACAACACAGATTGCCCATTTCGAAACCGTATCTGGTTCAAACGTTGCCCGGGTTCCACCAAAACGGAAAATGATCTGGGGCAAATTTCTGCATACAATGGGCCTTCGTATCCCGCAGGGATCCGGTCAAATTCTGTGCCATTGTCGGTGATGGTCCGGGTCAACAAATCAAGCCGCCCAGTTGATGATTTGGCGTTGGCCACAGCGTGGGTCTTGGCGGGCAGGGCCACACTTTCCATCAAAGGCACGACGTACACGCAGCCTTTTTCCAACACGGCGCCGCCTGTCAGGTCAATTTCGTGCATGCGAAAATCAGCCATGCGCGCGGCAACAGTACGATGGGCGCCCGGCAAAAACGACGCCCGCACACGATAGGCCACAGTCCCCAGTCGCAAATCCAAAGATGCGGGTTGGATTTGATCGGCATCCAAGGGCGCGTCAATTTTGATCGCGCCATCGGTCAGCAACTGTTCAATGTGTTGTTGTGCAAGAACGCCCATATCGACCCCTAGTCCGTGTCCCGCATAGGAGACCTGATGGCGAATGGAAGCGAATTTTTGGTCGGGCTAGCAGGACTCGAACCTGCGACCTTCCGTCCCCCAGACGGA
>JAHDCP010000035.1:7001-23098 GCA_020629775.1 Planktomarina sp. | reverse complement strand
GCAACCAAAGCGTTATGAGCGCTCTGCTCTAACCAATTGAGCTACAGGCCCCCTGAACTTGCGGATAGCAGAACCCCGCGACACGTCAAGTTAGATCACCACCACCAGCAGCGCAACGATGGGAAAGACGACCCAAGCCCAGCCCCAAAAGTACCCAGCGCGGATGTGGCGCGTGACTTGGTTGGCCCAGGACTTTGAAAGAACGTCTGGGGCATGCTCCAGCATATGGACCGCCTTTTCCCACCGCTTGGTCCGGTGCGCAAAGATCGTGGCCATGGCCATCATTGCATGCAAAAGGGTCGGCAGAAGGGTCGTCGCGCTCATGAAAACCAAAACCATCGTTGATGTTTTCGGGTCTTCGCCAAGGTCGTGCCACAAGGGGTCTTTTTGTGTGCCGGCGTAAAAACGTGTGCCGAGATCCAAAACAAGAACCAGTAAAATGCCGAAAATCACCATGATCGTAAGCGACAAAACAGCGTCCTTCACAAGGTTCCAAAATGCGGCCACAAGACCAAATTTTCCCGCCACCAATTTGCGCAAATAATGGCGGGTAATGGCCAGCGACAAAACGTCAAAAAATGCGTTCGAAATTGGAATCCAAAAGAAGGTCAAAAAGATAAACACAACAAGCGTTCGGCTACTAATGGTGTCGCCCCCGATAAGGCCAGTCAAAAGTGTGATCGGAACCAGATACAAGATCAACACCAGACCCCACCGACCCCCCACCCAGATCAAAGCGAACCAAGGCCCCACAAAACAGGCACACACAAACACCATGAACGCTGTGCCGACCCAGCCTTTGTAAACTTGATCATTTGCAACGGATTCAATCCCAAAAATCGTCAGGGCGACCAACACAAATGGTGTGGCCATAAGACAGGCGCCAACGGTGCTGACGCGGCCCATACGTCCCAGACGATGGGTGGATTTTGGAGGGCCCAAAAAACGGTTTGCCCACCGCACCAAAACCCAAGCCAAACCACAGCTGGTGGCGCAAAACATCGCGAACGCCAGAATAACGGGAAAAACACGGGTCCACAGGGCCTGCCACAGTGGTGTGTCCCCGTCCCAATAAGGGTCAAGCCCATTGGAGACATTGGTGGTGGTGCCCATCACTGCAATCAACGCGACCAAATATGCCCAGGCGATGCGCGATGATATTGTCCAAGCCTGCCATCCCCAGAGGTTTTCGCCATAAAGCCTGTCCAGCTTGGCCAAAAACCATTCAAGGAAATGGTAATATCCCTTTGCCCAATGCACGCCGTATCGGTCAATCAGGTCTGGGTGGCTTGGGCGGTCTGTGACTTGTGCGTGCACCGACGACACGGAAAAATGCGCGATGACGATGGACAGAATCGGCGATGCGATCAGTGCGACCAATGCACCGGTCAGGCTGGGATATGCCTCGATCAAGCTGGGGGACGGGGTCGTTTGGTCCATGTCAAAGCCCTAGCTTCAACCTGAGGTGGTGGCCATGGAAAAAGCCAACCCCCTTTTCATTTTTGCCGTGACGCGGTACCTCAGCGCCACTCATCAAAAGGATGCCACGCCATGACCAAAACCCCCGTCACCTATGCCGATGCGGGCGTGGATATTGATGCAGGCAACGCCTTGGTGGATCGGATCAAACCAGCCGCGAAATCCACCAACAGATCAGGTGTAATGGCAGGGCTTGGGGGCTTCGGCGGATTGTTCGATTTGAAAGCCGCAGGGTTTACCGATCCAATCCTTGTGGCCGCCACCGATGGTGTGGGCACAAAGCTGCGGATCGCGATTGATACAGGCTTGGTGGACCACGTGGGCGTGGATCTGGTGGCCATGTGTGTGAACGATTTGATCTGCCAAGGGGCAGAGCCGTTGTTCTTCTTGGACTACTTTGCCACAGGCAAGCTGTCCGTCGACCATGCCGCCCGGATCGTAGAAGGCATTGCATTGGGGTGCCGCCAAGCCGGGTGCGCGTTGATCGGTGGTGAAACGGCGGAAATGCCTGGCATGTATCCCCCCGGTGATTTTGATTTGGCTGGGTTTTCCGTGGGGGCCATGGAACGCGGGCGCAGTCTGCCCGCGGGCATCGCTGACGGGGATGTCTTGATCGGCTTGGCCAGTGATGGGGTCCATTCCAACGGATTTTCTTTGGTGCGTCGCTTGGTGGAAGACGCGGGCCTGTCATGGGATGCCGCCAGCCCTTGGGGCGAAGGCACGGTTGGGGCCAGTTTGTTGACCCCAACGCGGGTGTATGTGACGCCGCTTTTGCCTGGCATTCGCGATGGACGGATCAAGGGGATGGCCCACATCACCGGTGGGGGGCTTACAGAAAACGTGCCGCGGATGTTGCCAGATGGATTGGCCGCAAACATAGACCTGGGCGCGTGGGATTTGCCACCGGTGTTTCGTTGGTTGGCGCAAGCTGGGGCCATGGAACAGTCCGAATTGTTGAAAACGTTCAACGCAGGGATCGGCATGGTGCTGGCCGTGGCTGAAAGCGATGCAGCGTCGGTGATGGCAGAGGTGACAGCCGCCGGTGAAACCGCCGTTCGCTTGGGCGAAGTGACAGTGGGGCAGGGTGTTACGTATCAAGGCGCACTTTTGTGAAACCAACCGGCATCGCCATTTTTGTTTCGGGCGGTGGGTCCAACATGCGTGCGTTGGTCAACCACCTGGCAACCGTGCCCCAAGGCGATGTCAAACTCGTTTTTTCCAATGATCCAAACTCTGCTGGTTTGGAATGGGCCCGGGCCCACGGCATATCGACGGCGTCCGTGGATCATAAGAAATTTAACGGCGACCGGTCCGCGTTCGAGGCGCAAGTGACCGCTGTTTTGGATCAACATGCCATTGATTTGATCTGTCTGGCTGGTTTTATGCGGGTTCTGACTGCGGATTTTGTGGCCGGTTGGGCCGGGCGCATGGTGAATATTCACCCGTCGATCCTGCCAAAGTTCAAAGGTCTGCACACGCATCAAAGGGCTTTGGATGCACAAGAAACAAACCATGGCTGCACCGTTCATAGGGTGACTGCGGCTTTGGATGACGGGCCGATTTTGGGCCAAGCCACGGTCCCTGTTTTGCCCAAAGACACAGCCGAAACACTGGCCGCGCGCGTTCTGATTATGGAACACAGACTTTACCCAAAGGTCATTGAACGGGTATTGTCGGGCCAAGAAAATGTGCTGCATCTTTCTTTTAACGACGAAAGTCATTAGGACCGTGCAAAGAAAACGGATAACCGTGTAAGGACCGCATGAAAATCCTGACCACCACCGAAGAGCTGGCAGCATTTTGCGCCAAAGCGGCCACTGCGCCTTATGTCACTGCCGATACCGAATTTCTTCGGGAACGAACGTATTATTCGAAGCTTTGTTTGGTTCAATTGGCCATTCCAGAAAGCCACGGCGGGGATGCTGTGGTGGTGGATCCCTTGGTGGATGGCATGGACCTGGCCCCTTTGTGTGATCTGTTTCGCGATGAAGCGGTGGTGAAAATCTTTCACGCGGCGCGCCAAGATTTGGAAATTTTTTGGCTTGAATACAATGTTATGCCCAAGCCGCTTTTTGACACGCAAGTTGCTGCGATGGTGTGCGGGTTTGGTGATCAGGTGGGGTATGAAACCCTGGTACGTAAAATCACCCAAGCCAGCGTTGACAAATCATCCCGATTTACAGATTGGTCCCGCCGGCCACTCAGCGAAGCGCAATTGAACTATGCGGTTTCAGATGTAACGCACCTGCGCGATATCTATGAACATTTGGCCGCAGAACTTGAACGCTCCAAGCGCAGCCACTGGGTGGAAGAAGAATTAAACACTCTTAAAGATCCAGCCACCTATGAAATCAAACCTGATGCGGCGTGGAAGCGTGTGAAAACCCGCACAAGTTCTGGCAAGTTCATGGCGGCCGTCAAAGAATTGGCAGCGTTCCGGGAAACCCATGCACAATCACGCAACGTGCCACGCAACCGGGTTTTCAAAGATGATGCGCTGGTGGAACTGGCGTCCACAAAACCCCGATCCGTGAAAGATCTGGGGAAGTCGCGCTTGTTGTTGCGTGAAGCGCGCAAAGGCGATATCGCCGATGGCATTGTCGCAGCGATTGATGCCGCCGCGAAATATGGCCCCGATGATTTCCCCAAAGTGGACAACAGCCGTGATAAGTTGAATGTAAATCCTGCCTTGGCGGATTTGCTGCGGGTGCTGTTGAAGGCAAAATGTGACCAATCCAATGTGGCACAAAAAATGTTGGCGTCCGCTGCGGATTTAGATTCCATTGCGGCCGGACTGCGCGATGTCCCCGCCCTGAAGGGGTGGCGTCACGAAGTGTTCGGCAAAGATGCATTGCGTCTGTGTGATGGCCAAGTTGCCATCGGTCTGCAAGGGAACAAGGTCCGCTTGATCGACGTGTGATCGCCGGATCAATACTGCCGCGACAGCGTGTTCTGTTTGGAAATCACACGAATTGTGCGCACGCCCGACAGGGTTCCATTGTCAATGAATTTGCCAACGGACAGGGACGTGGTGGCCCCGCTGGCAGCGCGATTTGGGTATTGAACGCGAAAGGCCAAATTTAAAGTGCCTTTGTCGATGTCGGTTTGAACCAGTTCTGCGTTGAATGCGCCGGGTTTATCGGGGCGGGCCGTGGCGGTGACCATTACGCCGCCTTGGACATTGGCGACTTCCAAACCGGTTAAGGTGCCCACCAAAACGCGGTTATCGACGATCTCTACCTTTTTTCTTTCGGGCACCAAGGGCTTGATGTCTTTTTCTGCATTTTCAGCGCTGCGCCCCCAATTAAACGGGTTAAGGCTGCTGCTGGAAATGGACCCACACGCGGACAGCACGGTCAAGCAAAGCGCCAATAGAAAAAAGTTCCGCATTTCAAATCCCCGATTTTGTTAAAGTATTGGTAGACAAGCTGGCGCAGAAAGAAAAGTCCGCCTGGACGTTTCGCCCCCAGCGATTTACCTGAAGGCCCAATCAAGGAGCGACCCATGGCACAACCTGCATTCGAAGAATTGGTGGAAACATTCGAATTCTTGGATGATTGGGAAGACAGGTATCGTCACGTGATCGACATGGGGAAGTCACTGGACCCCATGGAAGATGCCTTGAAAGTCCCGGCCACCAAGGTTGACGGGTGCGCCAGCCAAGTTTGGCTTCACATCACAGAAGACGCAGGCAAAATATCCTTTCAGGGCGACAGCGACGCCATCATTGTCAAAGGGCTGATTGGTGTTTTGCAGGCCCTGTTTGTGGGCACCACGCGGGCAGAAGCGCAAGCAATTGATGCCATGGCGGAAATGAAGCGCCTGGGGTTGGACGGGCACTTGTCAGCGCAACGGTCCAACGGGTTGCGCGCCATGATTGCGCGGCTGCAAAGCGGGGGCTGATCCCCAGGTTTTGCGGATTTAGGATGTGTTACCCCAAAGGCCGCAATGTTCGCTTTCCATAAAATTCGCCGAATCTGTAAGGTATTTCAAAGGCTTGGCCAAATTTGTTTCGCGTGCGAAACAAATTGAACCATGGCTTACAGGGCTTGAATTTCCACAGCCAAATCGCCGTATCCGGTGAACCGCCGTTCCAAAGGTAACTTCATTTTGTCGGCGCACTCTTGCGCCTTGACCGTCAGGTCCGGGTCATCTGTTTGGGCCTGGTAGACCAGCTTTTCATAGTTCCCAAAATACATTTCCAGTAATTCGGGATGGCGGTCCAAGCCAAGCGGCTTCCAAACGAACGCGTCAAATTGGCGGACTAGGAAATCCGTCAGGTAAAACGCGGTCATTTCATCGCGGGCGGCAAAGGCATCATTGCCTTCAAAAAAGCTGTAACAATGGGGCCCAGCCAGCATTTCAACACCAAGCTTTTCACATGCGGTTTGCAATAACCCACCCGTGCCACAATCAGCATAAAGCACAAAGATTTGGTCATAATTCGCACGGAACTTGGCCACGGCGTCTTCCACCGCGGGCACGATCTTGTGGGGTTCGTTGTGCAGTTTTGCGGGCAAGCAATGCAGATCAAGGTGCTTTAGGCCGTTGCTTTCAAGGACAGCCAGAACTTCACGGGCCAGGGCGCCGCAGGCCAACAATAAAACCCGACCAACGCCAGAGGCGGGCAAACCTGTTTCGGTTAGGGTTGTATCGGCAATGTCCATCTGTCCCTCCAAAAGAAAAACCCCGCCCGAACGGGCAGGGTCTTATAAAACCAATTTACCCTAAAGGATCAGGCTTGTGCGGCCATCTGGTTGTGCTTGCGCGCGACCCATTCTTTGGCGGTTTCCACGGCCACCGCTGCGTCGCGGCAATAAGCGTCAGCACCAATGGCTTTGCCGAATTCTTCGTTCAATGGGGCGCCGCCCACCAAAACGATATAATCGTCGCGCTTTTGCTTTTCCACCAGGTGATCGATCACCACTTTCATGTATGGCATGGTGGTGGTCAGCAGGGCGGACATGCCCAAAATGTCTGGCTGTTCGCGTTCCAGGGCTTCCATGTATTCCTCAACGGAATTGTTGATGCCCAGGTCAACGATTTCAAAGCCAGCGCCTTCCATCATCATACCCACCAGGTTTTTCCCGATATCGTGAATGTCGCCCTTAACGGTGCCGATCACCATCTTGCCCACGCGCGGTGCGCCGGTTTCGATCAACAGCGGTTTCAAGATGGCCATGCCGCCCTTCATGGCGTTTGCGGCCAGCAGAACTTCCGGCACAAACAAAATGCCGTCGCGGAAGTCATTGCCCACGATGGTCATGCCGCCCACTAGGGCTTCTGTCAAAATGCGGTATGGTGTCCACTTGCGTTCCAGCAAGATATCAACCGCTTCTTCGATTTCTTCTTTCAGACCATCGTACAGGTCATCAAACATCTGTTGGACAAGTTCTTCGTCGTCCAGTTCCGACAGGATGATATCGTCTTCTTGATCAGACATAGCCGTGGTCCTTCACCATTTCTTGGATACTCTATGCTGCGCGTGGCAATTTGTCTTCATTAACAATAACGACACGCGGCATCTTGCTTCCGACTTTTCGCATAAAGCTTATTGCTATATTTCATATGTTCCATTTTTGTTCTAATTTTCGAACATGAATCAGTTTAAGAACTATGAACCCCAAAAGGGCCGGGTGCGCGGGCGGGGCGTTCGCGACAACAAGACCAACCGCTTTGAACGCGTTGCGCGGTATGGCGTGGATGATGGCTGGGAAACGATGCCAGAAGATCGCGTGGTGCGCACACAGGTGCGGACCGAACGGCCACGAAAGATCATCACGCGAAACACGTCTCCGGACATTTCCTTTGATCGGTCTTTGAACCCGTACAGGGGGTGCGAACATGGCTGTGTTTATTGTTTTGCCCGGCCCAGTCATGCGTTTTTGAATCTTTCGCCGGGACTTGATTTTGAAACACAACTCATTGCCCGCCCAGATGCGCCCAAGCTGTTGGCAAAAGAATTATCGCACAAGTCGTATGATCCGGCCCCCTTGGCCTTTGGGACCAACACGGATCCTTACCAACCCATCGAAAACCGGTACCGCATTATGCGGCAGTGTTTGGAGGTGTTGGAAAGCTTTGGTCACCCAACGACCATCACCACCAAAGGCAGCTTAATCGAACGCGACATTGATATTCTGGCCAGACTGGCCGGTCGGAATTTGGTGTCTGTTGGCATCACGCTGACAACGCTGGACCCAAAAGTGGCCCGGGCCATGGAAACGCGCGTGCCAGCCCCTGCGCGCACCCTGCAAATGATGCAACGTTTGTCCGATGCGGGCATACCCGTGCGCGTCTTGGTGTCGCCGGTTGTGCCGGGGCTGACGGACCATGAAATGGAAAACATTCTTGAAGCGGCGCAAGGGGCAGGGGCCAAAGGGGCGTCTTGGGTGTTGCTGCGGTTGCCCCGTGAAGTGGCGCCAATTTTTGTGGATTGGGTGTATGAAACCTTTCCGAACCGGGCCGCCAAAATCATGGCCCGCGTGCGAGAGTCCCACGGGGGCCGCGATTATGATCCGGATTGGGGAAAACGCCTGCGCGGGCAAGGGGCCCACGCCATGCTGTTGGGGCAGCGTTTTAAGCTGGCCTGCACCCGCCTGGGGTTGGCAGCAAAGATGCCTGCTTTGTCGCGGGATCAATTTGCCGTGCCGCCCCAACCAGGAGATCAGATGTCGCTGTTTTAGGACCCCAATTCAGCGTCTAGCGGTGTTGGAAATCCAATAAAGGCGACATTTGGGCACAATAATTGCGCCTCAATTGCCCATCTGCCGATGTCGTCTGGGATCATGCCAATCCTGAAGTCGGTGCGATCGCGCTGTTTGGATATTGAAAGCCTAAGCTGGCTATTGGTTTGGTCGGTTCCAGGGGAAAAGGTAACAGCTTCGATTTTTTCTCAAGGCACTCGGCAATCGTCCAGCGGCACCCCTTTTTTCTTGCCGCAATTCCAATAAACCAATTCTTGCGTTTGCGTATCGAAAAAGCTGCCTTGGACATGGTTGGTTAACGACAACGCAGTAAACAGCGCAACACACCCAAATAAACCAACGGCAATTAAAGCCCCATTGAACTGAAACTGAACGTTGCCGAAGTTCAACAAAATTGCAGTCAGCCCGCCCGCCAATAAAACGAACAACGCCAGCCCAAGCCAATTGGCAAAGGTCGAGGTTGATCGCTCAAAATACAAAGCTGAATGGGGTGTTTTCATCAGCTAAGAATAACAATGCCCCTTAGCGATGTCGATAACGCGTGCTTATGCAGACCGGCTGCGGCGGCGCGATGATCGTTCGCGGGTCGGACCTGCGCCGTCGGTGCCGTCACTTTCAGACGAAAAGCCGCCGATCTGCGCTTCGATGGTTTGCAGCGATGGCCTTTCACCCACCACGTGGCTTTCCAACGCGGCGCGCATGGCGCGAAGGTGGTCGGGCATGGTGCCGCAACACCCGCCGATGATTGTGGCGCCGCTGTCCATGGCCAAGGTTGCGTAACGTCCCATCAATTCTGGGGTGCCATCGTAATGAATGTGCCCGTCAACGTATTTTGGAATGCCAGCATTGCCTTTGGCGATGATTGGCAACGTCGGTTCAGTTGCCGAAAAACCTAAAACGGTGCGCAATAGGTCGGATGCACCCACACCGCAGTTGGCGCCAAAAGCGACAGGTGCATTTTCAAATTTCTTCACTTGTTTTGCCAATTGCGGGGTCGTGATCCCCATCATTGTGCGACCGGCTGTGTCAAAGCTCATGGTACCGCACCAATCAATGCCCGCCAGGGCAAAGGCTTCTGCGGCGGCTTTGAATTCATCGGCGGCGGAAATGGTTTCCACCCAGGCAACATCTGCCCCGCCTTCTTTCAAACCTTCGGCTTGTTCGTGGAAGATTTCTACAGCTGCGGAGTAAGACAATGGGCCCATGGGTTCCATGATTTCGCCAGTGGGTCCGACGGACCCAGCCACAATCACCGGACGACCGGCTTTGTCAGCCACCTCGCGGCCAATTTCTGCAGAAATCCGGGAAAGCTCGCGGGCGCGGTGCCCTGCGTCATGCAATTTCAGACGGGCACTGTTCCCACCGAAGGAATTGGTTAGGAAAATATCGCTGCCTGCATCGACGCTGCCTTGGTAAAGTGCGGCGATTTTGGCGGGCTGCGTTTCGTTCCAAAGTTCAGGGGCGTCGCCTGATTCCAGACCCATGTTGAAAAGGTTCGTGCCTGTGGCGCCGTCGGCCAACAGCCAAGGACGGGTTTTTAGCAATTCAGACAGCGCATTGGACATGATTAGGGGCCTCAATTATGATTGAGGCCCCTAATGTCACACATCATTATATGCTAAAAATTCATTTTTAGCATCATGATTATGAAAATTTTGCGACTTAAGCTTCGTCCATGATCTGGGCCTTTGCCTCAGCCATCAAGGTGTCCATTTTTGCGCGAATGTCTGCTTCGGAAGCTTTGTCGCCCAAGTCACCCGCGACTTTGCGCATCACATCGTCGTCGCCGGCTTCTTCAAAATCAGATTTAATCACTTCTTTTGCGTAAGCATCCGCGTCATCGCCGGTTTTGCCCATCAAATCAGCGGCCCAAAGACCCAGCAGTTTGTTGCGCCGCGCTTCGGCTTTGAATTGCATTTGCGCATCATGGGCGAACTTGTTTTCAAACGCGTCTGCGCGATCATCGAAGCTGGACATGGATCATTTCCTTGTTTTGATACCTGTTGCTTAAAATGTGGGCGTTTCTTGATCAACTTGCAAGGCCGCGGTGCCTTGCTGTGGTGCAGCGCTTGCTGTACGACGCGGCCATCATCTGGGGATCATTGTTCATGGCACGTCGCAAGAAACTTTACGAAGGTAAGGCAAAGATTTTGTATGAAGGCCCTGAACCAGGGACCATCGTTCAGTATTTTAAAGACGATGCCACTGCGTTCAACGCAGAAAAGAAAGACGTGATCGAAGGCAAGGGCGTGTTGAACAACCGCTTGTCCGAATATTTTATGACTGGGCTGAACGCCATCGGGGTGCCCACACACTTTCTGAAACGCCTGAATATGCGTGAACAGCTGGTGCGGTCCGTTGAAATCGTTCCCTTGGAAATCATCGTGCGCAATTATGCTGCGGGCACATTGGCCAAGCGGTTGGGCCTGGAAGAAGGCGCCGCCCTGCCACGCCCCATTGTTGAGTTTTGTTTGAAAAACGACGATCTGGGAGATCCGCTGGTGGCGGAAGAACACATCATCGCGTTCAACTGGGCATCGCAACAAGATTTGGATGACATGGTTGCCCTGGCCCTTCGGGTGAACGACTTTTTGTCCGGCGTAATGTATGGTGCAGGCATTCGCCTGGCTGATTTCAAGATCGAGGTGGGCCGCGTGTTTGACGGCGATTTCCAACGTTTGATCATCGCCGATGAGATCAGCCCAGACAGCTGCCGCTTGTGGGACATCGAAACCGGCCAAAAGCTGGACAAAGACGTGTTCCGCCGCGATTTGGGCAGTTTGACAGATGCCTATACCGAAGTGGCCCGCCGCTTGGGTGTTCTGCCCAACGCCGCCCCACATTATTCAAAGCCCACTCTGATTAACTGAGGTTCCCATGAAAGCCACTGTCACTGTAATGTTGAAAACCGGCGTCTTGGATCCCCAAGGGGAAGCCGTGAAATCCGCTTTGCTGGGAATGGGTTTTGATGGGGTGCAAGGGGTGCGCCAGGGCAAAACCATCACTTTGGATTTGGCCGACGGCACCACGCAAGATGATGTAAATGCCATGTGCGAAAAGCTTTTGGCGAACACTGTCATCGAAAGCTATGCGGTGGACATGGACACATGAAGGCGGCGGTTGTTGTCTTCCCTGGATCCAACTGCGACCGGGACATGGCTGTGGCATTGCGCGCTGCGGGTGCGGATGTTTCCATGGTTTGGCACAAAGACGCGGCCTTGCCTGACGGGGTTGATCTGGTGGCGATCCCCGGCGGGTTTTCCTTTGGTGATTACCTGCGGTGCGGCGCCATTGCCGCCAAGTCGCCGATTTCGAAGGCAGTGGTGAACCATGTGGAACGGGGCGGGTTTGCCCTGGGCGTGTGCAATGGGTTCCAAGTGCTGGCGGAAACAGGATTGTTGCCTGGTGCCCTTATCCAAAACGCCGGGCTGAAGTTTTTGTGCAAATCGGTGTCTTTGCGGGTGGAAACCACAGACAGTGCGTTCACAGCGCCCTATGGGGCCGGGGCTGAAATTCAAATTCCCATTGCCCATCATGAAGGCAATTACCGGATTGATGCGGATGGTCTGGCGCGTCTGCAAGGGGAAGGGCGTGTGGCGTTCCGTTACACACAAACCCCCAATGGTGCCATGGATGATATTGCCGGGGTACTGTCGGAAAACCGCCGCGTGTTGGGCATGATGCCCCATCCCGAACGTGCCATCAGTGATGATTTGGGCGGGTCAGATGGCGCGCCGATGTTTACATCCTTGGTGGAGGCCTGCGTCGCAGCCTAACGCTTGAAGCGCGGGGCTTTGACGTTACACTGCGGTCATGGCACGGAAACCTTCCGATACGGGCCTGGGCTTAACCGGGTTGTCTTGGCGCATGCGTCTGGGCTTGGGCGTTGTCATTGTATTGGCTGGGCTTTCGCTTTGGGCCACGAATACCGTTCTTTTGGAAAGATTTTCGCAAGCAGAACAAACGCGGGCGTCTTTGCGTCTTGAACAATATGCCACTGATTTGACCCAAGCCATCCGGCGCAACCGATTGCTGCCGGAACTGTTGGCCACAGATCCCGTTGTTCAAACGGCGCTGCAGCTTGGCGATGTGCCGGCGTTAAAGTCCCGAATGGATGTCTTTATCGGCAAGGCGGAAGCGCAGGTTCTGTTGGCCAGTGATGTCGATGGTGTGGTGGTGGCGGCGACATCAGAAAGTTACGTGTCATCTGACTTTTCTGAAACCGAAGCATACTTGGCGGCATTGCTGGATCCTGGTGTTCAATTTGGTTTGTTGGGCGATGATTTTGGCGATCTTCGATTTGTTTTTGCCCAAGCGATCCGCATGGATGGCGATCTGACTGGATTTGCCTTTGTGAAAGCGGCCCTGGAGGAAACCGTTGCGTCTTGGCAGGGTGGGGCGGACGCGGTCATTGTGTTGGATGACAGCGGTTCTATTGTGTTAAGCACAGAACCCGATTGGCAGGGATTGGATCAAACGGCCGCCCTTGCCGCGCGGTCCGCAGACAGTGCGATCCGCCGCGGTGTCCGGCGCGCCCAAGGATTGCAAATTGATGCGTCAGAACCATTTGTGCGGGGCCGTGAAGTGGCGCAATCGTCCCAGGCTTTGGGCTTTCAGGGATGGCAGATTGCCAGCTTCAGCACCTATGATCGGGTGCGCCAACAGGTGAATGGGTTTTTGGCGCTTGAGGTCATGGTCTTCGCCTTAATTTTGGCGGCGTTATTGCTTTTTGCCAACAGGCAGTCAGCATCGCGGGCTTTGGGGTTTCAGCGCGAAAGCGAAGAACTCAAAAATTTGAACCAACGCCTGCAACGCGAAATCACCAACCGCGAAAAGGCGGAACGGGAACTGGAAGTCGCGGAACAAACCATTGAACAGTCATCAAAATTGGCTGCTTTGGGGGAAATGGCCGCGGCTGTGAGCCATGAATTGAACCAGCCGTTGGCCGCGATGCGCACGTATCTTGCCGGGGCAAAAACGCTTTTGGAACGCAGCCGGACCAATGAAGCGCTCAGCTCGTTCCATCGCATTGACGATTTGATCGGGCGGATGGGGTCCATCACGGGGCAGTTGAAAACCCACGCGCGCAAGGGATCAGCCATTTTGAAACCCATCGCGCTGGAGGATGCGGTGCAAGGGGCCATTGAAATCATGGGGATGGCATTTTCCGAAAACAACGTGGCCGTCACGCGGACGTTTCCGCCCGAACCCACAATAGTGATGGGGGACCAAGCCCGATTGGAACAAGTGCTGATCAATCTTTTCCGCAATGCCATGGACGCCATGGCTGATTGTGAAAAACCCACCATCGATATTTTGGTGGTGCAAGGGGACGGCGCAAAAATCCTTGTGCGTGATACTGGCCCAGGAATCGATAATTTGGATGATTTGTTCGAACCATTTTACACCACGAAGGAGGCCGGAGAGGGCGTTGGCCTCGGTTTGGCGATCTCATCGGGGATTATTGCGGACTTTGGTGGGCGGTTGACTGCATTTAATGACGAAACAGAAGGGGCAGTGTTTGAAATTGACCTGCCACTTGTGCCACAGTCCTAGAAATTATGTGAGGGTTCCCATGGCGCAGTCGATGAAGGTCGCCGTCATTGATGACGAGTTGGACATGCGGCAGTCCATCAGCCAATGGCTGACACTGTCTGGTTTTGAACCGCAAGCGTTTGCAAACGCTTCGGATGCTTTGGCCGCTTTGGACGGCGATTTTCCAGGCGTTGTCGTGACAGATATCCGCATGCCGGGCATTGATGGTATGCAATTTTTGCGAAAAATCAAAGGCTTGGACAGTGCCATCCCAGTGATAATGATCACGGGTCACGGTGATGTGCCCATGGCCGTAGAAGCGATGCGCCTTGGGGCATTTGATTTCCTGGAAAAGCCATTTAACCCCGATGAATTGACCGCATTGTGCAAGAAAGCGGTGCGTCAGCGCCGCCTGGTGATGGACAGTCGCCAACTGCGCCGCGAGTTGGCCACCGGAGATTCCATCATCGAGAAATTGGTGGGCGATCACCCATCCATGGCGCGCATGCGCGAAGATATTTTGGATTTGGGTCAATCTGACGGTCACGTTTTGATCGAAGGGGAAACCGGAACCGGCAAAACATTGGTGGCGCACGCATTGCATGCGGTTTCAGCCCGCGCCGGGAAGAAGTTCGTTCTGTTTTCTTGTGCATCGGACACGGAAACGGCCGTATCGCAGCGCCTGTTCGGGCCTGTGGAAGAAGGCCAGCCGATCCCACTGATTGAAGAAGCCCGCGGTGGCACCTTGGTGTTAGAAGACATCGAAGCGTTAAGTCACACTGTGCAATCCAAATTGCTGTCATCCATCAATGATTTGGGGGATATTCCCGAAACCCGCATCGTTGCCATTTGTAATTTGCAAGAAGCCGGCAAAACCTGTGAAGACGTGTTGCGCCCGGATCTGTTTTACCGCTTGGCCACATTGCGGCTGTTGGTGCCGCCGCTGCGGACACGCGGGGATGACATTTTGGTTCTGTTTTCGCGGTATTGCGAGCAGTTTTCCGATGAATACGGCTGCGATTCCCCAAAGGTGACGGCAGAAGAAGCTGCCCAACTTCTGCAAGCCCCGTGGCCTGGCAATGTGCGGCAGTTGATTAACGTGGCCGAACGGGCCGTTTTGCAAAGCCGCCGGGAAGGGGGCACCATCGCGTCGCTGTTGATGTCCAACAACGCCGAACAGCAAGTTGTGATGACCACAGAAGGCAAGCCGTTGAAAGAATATGTTGAATCGTTTGAAAAAATGCTGATCGACAACACCATGCGCCGTCACAACGGGTCCATCGCCGCCGTGATGGATGAACTGCGGTTGCCGCGACGTACGTTGAACGAAAAAATGGCCAAATACGGCCTTGTTAGGGGCGACTATACCTAGACCGCAGAGAATGTTGGGATTTTGACCATTGTATTCGTCCTGTCTCTGCCCTTAATGTGAATATACGCGCATGGCGCAATGAATTTATTCGTCGGGGCTGGGAAAAGCCACGCCCCCACGGAAAGATGCACCCCTCAGGGGCTGTTTTGAGCGGTCAAGCCCAAGTGGCGCGACCTTATTGGTGCCAAGGCACCGGAGTATAAGCAATGGCGACTGCCGCGGTAAAAGTTGAAGGTGTGACCGGACAAACCGTCCACCCCACCCGCGCACGCATTGCCTTTAACGGATCCCCAGCCAAGATAACGCCGCCTTCGGGCGCGCCACCGGGCTGGGCAAGTGGACTATATGGCAAAAAAGATGCTGATCGACGCCACGCACGCGGAACAAACCCGCGTTGTCGTGGTAGATGGGAACAAAGTTGAGGAATTTGATTTTGAGACCCAAAGCCGCCGCCAATTGGCTGGCAATATTTATCTCGCAAAAGTAACGCGCGTAGAACCGTCGCTTCAGGCGGCATTTGTGGACTATGGCGGAAATCGCCATGGATTCCTGGCGTTCTCAGAAATTCATCCGGATTATTACCAAATCCCGGTGGCCGACCGTCAAGCATTGATGGCCGAAGAAAAAGCCTATGCGGAAGCGATGGCTGCGGAAGCTGATGCTGCCGAAGAAGAAAAGGAAAAGCCCAAGCGTCGCCGGCGGCGTCGTGGAAAATCTGCGGCGGCTGAGGCCAAAGATCCGGTGGTCACAAAGGACATTGATGCGGTCGAAGGTATGGAAACCATCGATCTGGCTGAAGGGGACGCTGACGCTGCGGACACCCCAAGCTCTGACGGCGAGGGTGACCCAGCCACTGAAACTGACGCTGCGGCCGAAGACACTGCTGTTGAAGCCGAAGATGCGCCAGTTGAAGACGTTGCTGAAGTTGAAGACGCCGCAGAAGATGCGCAAGCTGATTCAGAAGATGAAGACGATGGTGAAGACGCTGCTGCTGTGGACACAGG
>JAHDCP010000035.1:5634-6901 GCA_020629775.1 Planktomarina sp. | reverse complement strand
AAGTTGAAAGAAATCGCCCAAGGGATCGAAGTTCCCGATGGGGCAGGTTTGATTGTGCGCACGGCGGGGGCCAAACGCACCAAGACAGAAATCAAACGCGATTACGAATACTTGCAACGGATGTGGGAACAAATCCGGTCTTTGACTTTGGAATCCATCGCACCCGCAATGATCTATGAAGAAGGTGACCTGATCAAACGGTCGATCCGCGATTTGTACAATCGTGATATTGATGAAATTCTGGTGGAAGGGGACGCGGGATATCGCAACGCCAAAGACACCATGAAAATGATCATGCCGTCCCACGCCAAAAACGTAAAACATTACCAAGACGGCAAACCTTTGTTTGCGCGGTACCAGGTGGAAAGCTTCATGGATGGGATGTTCAATCCCACCGTACAGCTGAAATCCGGCGGGTATTTGGTGATTGGCATCACCGAAGCCTTGGTGGCTGTTGATGTGAACTCGGGCCGTGCCACCAAAGAAGGGTCCATCGAACAAACAGCGTTGAAAACCAACTTGGAAGCGGCAGAAGAAGTGGCGCGTCAGTTGCGACTTCGCGATTTGGCTGGTTTGATCGTGATCGATTTCATCGACATGGAAGAACGCCGCAACAACATCGCCGTTGAAAAGATGATGAAGGACAAGCTGAAAACGGATCGTGCGCGCATTCAAGTGGGCCGGATCAGCGGTTTTGGCTTGATGGAAATGTCCCGTCAGCGTTTGCGCCCGGGCATGTTGGAAGCCACAACGCAACCTTGCCCCCATTGCCACGGCACGGGTCTGTTGCGGTCTGAAGACAACATGGGCTTGTCCATCCTGCGCGACATTGAAGAAGAAGGCGCGCGTCGCCGCTCCAAGGAGGTTTTGGTGAAAGTCCCAGTGGCCATCGCCAACTTCTTGATCAACCAAAAGCGCGAGGCCATTGCCCAAATCGAACAAGCCCACGGCTTGTCGGTGCGGATCGAAGCAGATCCAATGTTGGTCAGCCCTGATTATTCGATGGAAAAGTTCAAATCCGCGACCCGCTTTGTGCCTGAAGCCAAGGCTGCGGTCAGTTCTGTTGATATCGCGTTGATGGAAGAAATCGACGAAGCCACCCCCGAAGAGGAGGAGGCCCCCGAAGCCGCAGGGTCTGAAGACGAACAACCCAAGAAAAAGCGCCGGCGTCGCCGCCGCCGTCGGGGCAGTGGTCAAGGGGATCAAGCGAACGCTGACGGTGCAGAAACCACAGCAGACGGTGAAGAAGGCGCTGAAAAGTCTGAAG
>JAHDCP010000035.1:0-5534 GCA_020629775.1 Planktomarina sp. | reverse complement strand
GCTGAAAAGTCTGAAGACGCGTCTTCGGACGGGGAAACCGCTGAAGTGGTGGAAACACCTGAAGACGCCGCTGAAGAAAAGCCTTCTGAAAAGCCCAAGCGCACCCGCCGTTCCCGCAAGAAAAAGACGGATGATGATGCCGTAGCAGCAGATACACCAGCTGAAGACACAGCTGCACAAGCCCCTGTTGAAGCGGAAGCAGCACCCGAAGCGGAAGAAAAGCCAAAGCCCAAGCGGACACGGACCCGCAAGAAAAAGGTGGAAGAAGACACCCCGGCTGAAGCAGACACCGCAGTGGAAGCTGCACCTGAAGCGGAAGAAAAACCAAAGCCCAAGCGGACACGCGCCCGCAAGAAAAAGGTGGAGGAAGACGCCCCAGCAGAAGCGGCAGCAGAACCCGTGGTGGAAAGCCCGGCACCTGAACCGGAAGCAGTTGCTGAAGCAGCCCCGGAACCCGCACCTGCACCAGAAGTGGCGCCGGAACCCGATACACCACCCAAGCCTAAGAAACGTGGCTGGTGGTCACGCGGCTAATCAACCGGTCTTGCGAATGAAATAGATTTGCGGCGACTGACTGAGATCAGTTGCCGCAAGTTCGTGCCCGGCCTCAGCACAAAAATGGGGAATATCCACAATGGCCGCCGGATCATCGGCTGCCACGCGCAAGACTTGCCCTGGGGCCAAAGCTTGCAGCCGTTTCCTGGCTTTCAATACGGGAAGCGGGCACAACAGGCCCACGGCATCAAGGTCAGCATCATAATCCATGGCCGCAGCGCATAGTCGGATTGTTTCATAACGTCCACAGCCATGTGATGGCTTGGGCGGTGACGCAGCCCCAAGAAGCGCCTATGTCTTAAGCATCTGATCTTGGAGAATCCCATGTTCGGCATTGATCTTTTTGACGCAAGTTTGGCCCCGGCCATGGTTGTGGCTTTGTTGGGGGGGCTGATCAGCTTTGCCAGCCCCTGCGTGTTGCCGATTGTCCCGCCGTATTTGGCGTATATGGGCGGTGTGTCCTTGGACGAAATGATAGAGGTTCGCACAGCCCGGCGCCGCACCGTTCGCGCATCGCTTTTCTTTGTGTTGGGGTTGTCCACTGTGTTTCTGCTTTTGGGATACACAGCATCTGCCTTGGGGCGCATGTTTTTGGCCAACCAAGATTGGTTCGTCATTGGGGCCGGGATCATCGTGATGATTTTCGGCGCGCATTTCATTGGCGTTTACCGGATTGGCATTTTGGACCGAGAGGCGCGGTTGGACGGTGGCGACCGGGGGGGATCATCCTTTGGCGCATATATCCTCGGCTTGGCCTTTGCATTTGGGTGGACCCCGTGTTTGGGGCCCATTCTGGGAACTATTTTGGCCTTGGCCGCAGATACCGCAGCACCCGGCAAGGGGATGATCTTGTTGGGCACTTATGCGGCTGGTTTGGGGATCCCTTTCGTGTTGGTGGCCTTGTTCTTCCCATCCATGACAGGGGTCATGACCTGGATGAAGCGCCACATGGAACGGATCGAACGGATCATGGGTGTGCTGCTGTGGACCGTGGGGTTGATGATGGTGACAGGCCAATTCACGCAGTTCAGTTGGTGGTTGTTGGAACAATTTCCCGCCTTGGGGCTTATCGGCTGAACGCCCTTAATTTCTTCACAATTTCACGCTAAACTGACCGCGTAACAATGGTGAGGCAGCCCATGGGCAAGGGGCACGTTCAGCGGCGCAAGGTTTTTTATATCCCCGGATATGACCCGATCCACCCGCGCAGATATCGCGAGCTATACCGTAAAGAAGGCGCTGATCAGGCGGCCATCTCGGGCTATGAATTGGCGCTTAGTCCTGGGTCGGGCAAATCCCACTATGGGTGGAATGTGGATGCCACCATCGATGGGGCGGATGTTCACGCCGATTTCGAAGTATTGGTCTGGTCTGACATCGTGCGCGGGTCCATGGAAACGGGCATCTTGGGCACCTATGTGCAGCTGTTCCGCACGTCCTGGACATATATCGCCAGTGGCGCATTGGCGCGTCTGATGCGCCTGCGCCGTGGCCCGGTGATCGCAGCACTTTATCCAATTGTGTTCTTGCTGTTGCAGGCCGTGCTGGCCTGTTTGCTGGCCTGGGGCACTTGGGCTTTGGTATCTTGGGCCGTGGGGCCTTGGGCCGCAGTGTTGCCAGCCGTTGTGGTGTTGGTGGCCGTTTTGAAATGGTTCAAAGCCAAAGACGCAAAGCTGTTTGCATATTACCTGATGCATGATTACGCGTATTCGGCGCAGTCCAAAGGGGCCAATCCGCCAGAATTGGAAGCCCGCATGGCCGAATTCGGCGATGCCATCGCCCAAGCACTGTCGGAAGATTTTGATGAAGTGTTGGTGGTGGGCCATTCGTCAGGCGCGCATTTGGGGGTTTCGATCCTTTCAGATTTGATCCGCGACAACCGGCTGCCTGCCAAGGGGCCAGCCTTGGCGTTTTTGTCTTTGGGGCAGGTGGTGCCCATGGTCAGTTTCCTGCGTAACGCGTGGCGGCTGCGGGCTGATTTGGCGTTTCTGGGGGCCAGCGATGCGCTTGCTTGGGTTGATGTCACAGCGCCTGGCGATGGCTGCGCCTTTGCCCTGTGTGATCCTGTGGCGGTCTCTGGGGTGGCAACGCCCGATCAAAAAGCACCACTGGTGATGTCGGCGGCCTTTTCCCAAACCTTGTCGCCAGAACGGTGGGCAGAACTGAAACGCAAATACTTCCGACTGCACTTTCAGTATTTGTGCGCGTTCGACAGGCCCGGTGATTACGACTATTTCCAAATCACCGCTGGGCCACAGCGCTTGGCGGATCGGTATGCCGGGCGATCCCCGTCCCCCAGCCGGATCACCAAAGCGACCTCTAAGTTCACATCGACAACGCCATGACAGATCGACGCCCTCCCATGCCCAAGCACCGCGCGGGCAAAGTGTCTTTGCGTGAATACATGCGTCTTTTCCGACGTGATCTTTTGTCAGCGCAACCGGCCAAACTGTACCGGGCCTGGATGGCGGAATTCAAAACACCGTTTTTCAAAAGTTACATGGTCAACCAACCGGACCTGGTGAAAACGGTCCTGCATGAACGCCCCATGGAATTCCCCAAATCCACCCGGGTGAACGAAGGGTTGCGCCCTTTGTTGGGCAACAGCGTTTTTTTGACCAATGGTGCGGCATGGGAACGCCAACGCCGCATCATCGACCCCGCGTTTGAAGGGGGCAAAGTCAAAGAAACATATCCCGCCATGGTGGCCGCCGTTGACGCAGCGGTGGCGCGCTTGACTGGCGAGTTGGGACATGGCCCGGTTGAAATTGAAGAAGTGGCCAGTTTTGCCGCCGCCGATATCATTTTCCGAACGTTGTTTTCCATTCCCATCGACGATGAAATTGCAGCTGAAACGTTCCAAGAATTTCGCAAATACCAACGATCCCAACCCGTGGTGAATATCGCAGCTTTGATCCCGCTGCCACGTTGGGTGCCGCGGGGGTTTTCCAAAGAAACCAAAGACAGCGCCAAGAAAATCCGGGGTCTTATCAAACGTTTGACGGACCGGCGTGCCAAAGAAATCGAAGCGGGGACGGCCCCTTTGGATTTGGCCACCAAAATCATGACCACACCAGACCCCCAAACGGGTGAATTGTTCAGCGCCGAAGAAATGGTGGATCAGGTGGCGATCTTCTTTCTGGCAGGCCATGAAACCAGCGCGTCCACATTTGCGTGGGGGCTGTATTTGCTGGCGTCTTATCCGGAATGGCAAACTAAAATTGCGGCCGAAGGGGCGGGGTTAACGGGGGTGAACTTCGGTCAGGTACGCGGGTTGACGGTAACCCGCGATGTGTTTCGTGAAGCATTGCGATTGTATCCGCCGGTGCCCATGATGGTGCGCCAAACCACCAAAGCAGAAACATTCCGCGACCGTATTTTAAAGCGCGGCGCGCAAATTGTCCTCAGCCCATGGCATTTGCACCGCCATGAAAGGCTGTGGGATAAACCCCATGATTTTGACCCAACCCGGTGGCACACCGACAACGGTAAACAATGCCAACGGGATGCCTATATCCCATTTTCTGCAGGGCGCCGGGTCTGTGTCGGGGCAGGATTTGCCACTGTGGAAGGGGCGTTGTTGCTGGCTAAGTTTTGTGCTGCGTTCGACTTCTCGCCCGTGGCGGGGCAAACGCCGGAGCCCGTGGCGCATCTGACCGTGCGGGCGAAAGATGGGATTTGGTTGCAGGTGACAGAGCGCGGCAGAAACTGAAACAGTTTCCGGCCCAGAGTCTCAGTGAGACTCTGTCACGATTTCTCTTTGAGAAATCGCAGGTCAGGCCACACGCCGCAGCGGTTCTTGATTGCAAAAAACGATGAATTGCCCCGCATTTTCATAGGCGCGAAAGCCCCGGCGTTGCACTTCTGCAAGGAAGGCATCGCGCCCGATCCAGAATTCAACATCCTTGACCTGTCGTCGGATAATGCGTCCGTCCCGGGCTGCGCGGGATCCAAATAAATCACGAAAAAAGTGGTCAGAGCCTTTGGTCATGGCGAAAGATCGCCAAAGAAAGTTAAACTTTCTTTAAATCCGACAGAACATACAGGCGGATGGCAGACGCTAGGCCGCAATCCAACCCGCGCTGGGCATCAATTTCTGCCGCTAAGTCATTGATAGGCCGCTTCTTTTCTTGGGCGATACGGCAAAACTCGTCCCAAAACGCGTCTTCCAAAGACACGGATGTTCTGTGTCCGCGCAGTGTCAAAGACCGTTTCTTGGGGCGCATCATCATGGGTCTGATTTTGCGCCGTCCAGGCGGCGTGTTTCCATGTCCGCCTGGGTCTTTTCCAGGGTTTTTTGTGCCTTTGTCCGCCCGAATTTAACAGCATTGCTGTCCGCCAACCGCTTTGCCGCCATTTTTGTTTTGGCTTTGCGCGCTTGGTTCAGGTTGACGACACGGCTCATTTTGGACCGATCATCTTTTCTGGGCGCACAACGCGGTCAAAGGTTTCTTCGTCCACAAAACCCAAGCCCACGGCTTCTTCACGCAGGGTGGTTCCGTTTTTGTGGGCCGTTTTGGCCACGGTGGTGGCGTTGTCATATCCGATTTCAGGGGCCAAAGCTGTGACCAACATCAGGCTTTCCCCCATGATTTTCGCAATGCGTGCTTCGTTGGCTTTGATGCCCACAACACAATTGTCAGTGAAGGCCTGGGCCGCATCCCCCAGCAGCTGCATGGATTGCAGCACGTTATAGGCCATCATGGGTTTATAGACGTTCAATTCAAAATGCCCTTGGCTGCCTGCAAATCCCACGGCGGCGTCGTTGCCAAACACATGGGCGCATACCTGGGTCAAGGCTTCGCATTGGGTTGGGTTCACTTTGCCCGGCATGATGGAGGAGCCCGGTTCGTTTTCGGGCAACATCAATTCACCCAAACCGCAGCGGGGACCGGACCCCAAAAGACGAATGTCATTGGCGATCTTGAACAGGCTGGCGGCCACGGTTTTCAGCGCCCCGGACATTTCCACCATGGCGT
>JAHDCP010000136.1 GCA_020629775.1 Planktomarina sp. | reverse complement strand
GCTTGGCCGCCTTGGTACACCACAAATTCCTGCGGCACCTTGTTGCGGTGGTATCCGGTGGACACCATCTGCTTTAACACTTCGATGCTTTTGGCTTTCTTCGGTTCGTCCGGGGCTTTGACGTTGGACACGCCTTCGTCTTCACCGCGACCCAGATCATCAAAGCTGTGACCTTCGGGTTTGACATGGGCCAAATCGGACCGATCCAAATAGCTGACAGCCAATTCGCGGAAAATGTAATCCAAGATGGACGTTGCGTTTTTGATGCTGTCGTTGCCTTGAACCATGCCTGCAGGTTCGAACTTGGTGAATGTGAACGCATCCACGAATTCATCCAGCGGCACACCGTATTGCAAGCCCACGGATACAGCGATGGCGAAGTTGTTCATCATCGCCCGGAAGCCAGCACCTTCTTTGTGCATGTCGATGAAGATTTCGCCCAAGGACCCGTCTTCGTATTCGCCTGTGCGCAGGTACACTTTGTGCCCACCCACGATCGCCTTTTGGGTGTATCCCCGGCGGCGTTCAGGCATCTTTTCACGCTCGGACTTGATGATCTCTTTGATCACCACCTTTTCCACGATCTTTTCTGCCAGCACCTTGGCCTTTTCTGGGGCGGACCCGCTTTCCAGAATTTCAGCCGCGTCATCATCGTCTTCCACCAGGGCTGCCGCCAAAGGTTGGGACAGTTTGGACCCATCCCGGTACAATGCGTTGGCTTTCACACCCAAAGACCAAGACAACTCATACGCCTTTTGGCAATCTTCGATGGTGGCATCGTTTGGCATGTTGATGGTTTTGGAAATGGCACCCGAAATGAACGACTGCGCTGCTGCCATCATGTGAATGTGGCTGTCCACGGACAGATACCGTTCGCCCTTCTTGCCGCATGGGTTCGCACAATCGAAAACGTTCAGATGTTCGTCTTTCAGGAACGGCGCCCCTTCCAGGGTCATGGTGCCACAAACGTGGTCGTTGGCGGCATCAATGTCCGCTTTGGCAAAGCCCAGGTGGGTCAACAGATCAAAGCTGGCGTCGTTCAGTTTATCGGCCGGGATACCCAGCACGTCTTGGCAAAAATCGGCGCCCAGGGTCCATTGGTTGAAGACAAAGCGAATGTCGAACGCAGACGGAAGTGCCGCTTCAATCTTGTCGATTTCGGTGGCACCAAAACCGTGGCCGATCAGCGCTGTGTGGTTGATGCCTGGGGCGTTGCCCAACGTGCCGTGACCCACGGCGTAAGAAATGATTTCTTCCACTTCACTGGACCGGTAGCCCAGTTTGGTCAAGGCAGCAGGCACGGAACGGTTGATGATTTTGAAATATCCACCGCCGGCCAGTTTCTTGAATTTCACCAAGGCGAAGTCCGGCTCAATCCCTGTGGTGTCACAGTCCATCACCAAACCAATGGTGCCTGTTGGGGCGATCACGGTGGCTTGGGCGTTGCGGTAGCCGTGCTTTTTGCCCAACTTTACAGCTGTGTCCCAGCTGGCCTGTGCCAGTTTAACCAGTGTTTGGTCTGGGCAGTTTTCCAGGTCCAAAGGCACAGGCTTCACGGCCAATTTTTCGTAGCCGTCTGTTTTGCCATAAGCCGCGTTGCGGTGGTTCGCCATGACACGCTGCATGTGCGCTGCGTTGCGTTCATACCCGGAAAACGCACCCTGTTCTTTCGCCATTTCGGCGGAAGTTGCGTAGGACACACCTGTCATGATCGCGGTCAAAGCACCGCACAATGCGCGCCCTTCCACAGAATTGTAGCCCAGACCCATATTCATCAGCAAACCGCCGATGTTGGCATATCCCAGGCCCAGGGTTCGGTAATCGAAGCTGCGTTGGGCAATTTCTTTGGATGGGAACTGCGCCATCATAACGGAAATTTCCAAGGTCACTGTCCACAGGCGTGTGGCGTGCATGTAATCGTCTGATTGGAATTCACCGTCTGCAAAGAACGTCAGCAAGTTCATGGAGGCCAAGTTACACGCCGTGTCGTCCAAGAACATGTATTCGGAACATGGGTTTGAGCCGCGAATCTCTCCGTCTTCTGGGCATGTGTGCCAGTCGTTTACGGTGTCGTGGTATTGGATGCCCGGATCAGCGCAAGCCCATGCGGCATGGCCCACTTGGTCCCACAAATCACGCGCCCGCAGGGTCTTTGCAACTTTGCCATCTTTGCGGTTCACCAATTCCCAATCGGCGTCTTTTTCCACCGCGTATAAGAACGCGTTGGTGACCCGGATGGAGTTGTTGGAGTTTTGCCCTGAAACCGAATTGTACGCTTCAGAATCCCAGTCTGTGTCATAGGTGGGGAATTCAATGCTGGTGTGGCCTTGTTTCGCGTAATCCAGAACGCGTTTCACGTAAGTCTCTGGAATGGATACCTTTTTCGCGTCGCGAATGGCATCTTTTAATTGAACGTTCTTCTTTGGATCAAAAGCGTCTGCTTCAATCCCGTCCCAAGCTTTGATGGCCTCAAACAACTGGTTCAACTTCTGTTCATGCATCTTAGAACCCGCAACGATGGACGCCACTTTCTGTTCTTCGATCACTTTCCAGTTGATGAAGTCTTCAATATCCGGGTGATCCGCATCACAGATCACCATCTTGGCCGCGCGGCGTGTTGTGCCGCCCGATTTGATGGCACCCGCGGCGCGGTCCCCGATTTTCAAAAAGCCCATCAAACCGGACGATTTACCACCGCCCGACAGGTTTTCACCTGCAGCCCGCAGGCTGGAAAAGTTGGTCCCTGTGCCCGACCCATATTTGAACAAACGGGCTTCACGAACCCACAGGTCCATGATGCCGCCTTCGTTCACCAAATCATCATCCACGGATTGGATGAAACAGGCGTGGGGCTGTGGGTGTTCGTAGGACGACTTGGATTTTGTCAGCTCACCCGTTTGGTAATCCACATAATAGTGGCCTTGCGCTGGACCATCGATTCCATAAGCCCAATGCAGCCCTGTGTTGAACCACTGCGGGGAATTCGGCGCTGCGCGTTGTGTCGCCAGCATATAACGCATTTCATCGAAATACGCGCGGGCGTCGGCCTCAGTGGTGAAATACCCACCTTTCCAACCCCAATATGTCCAAGCGCCGGCCAAACGGTCAAAGACTTGTTTGGCGGATGTTTCGCCGTCCATCGTGGCGTCATCTGTTGGGACAGACCGCTGCAAGAACGCCGGCACGCCCTCTTCTTCAATGCGCCGTGTGGCGGACGGAACGCCAGCTTTGCGGAAGTATTTCTGCGCAATCACGTCAGAGGCAACTTGGGACCATTCAGATGGTACTTCCAAATCAGCCAAGTGGAACACAACGGTTCCATCGGGGTTGCGAATTTCGCTTGTCGTGGTGGTAAATGCGATGTCGTCGTAAGCGTCTTTTTTCGCGTCCGTAAATCGGCGATCGATCTTCATGTTCTGTGCCCCATCCCCCCGGCAATATTCGGGAGTCTTTCTGTTTTCAGTTCAGCAGTCTTGCGTCGTTGGGCCAGCATTGTCCGGCCATGCGGTGAAGTTCCTGCTCGGTTCTAGTATTTGCCACTATATGTTGTGGCTGCTTTCGTGGTGGATACTAATTGGCGTGGGGGATCAACCTGCGTCAACAGATTTTTGAAGTTAAAAAAAAAGAAAAATCCTTGACGCGCAGGGCTGTTGCGATTCGGCGCGAGGAAGAGCTCAGTGCTGGGCGTGTTTGTTAACCTTTGGGGTGAAAATTGCCGCTGTGATGTGCAGATGCCGACAAAAATCCCACAATCAAAGCCACGCCCAAAGAATCACTTTCGCGATCCAAAGGAATTTCAAATTATGGAAAAGTGGTCGGGGCGGCGAGATTCGAACTCACGACCCCCTGTACCCAAAAC
>JAHDCP010000034.1:21212-23992 GCA_020629775.1 Planktomarina sp. | reverse complement strand
AATTCGTGGTGGACGCGGAAATGTGCGCCATGGGGTATCGCATGGCCGAAGGCATTCGCTGGGATGATTTTGATGAGGCGTTAAAGGCCGTGGGGGATGTCGGCCCCGGCGGGCATTACCTTGGGCACCCCCACACGTTGGAAAATTTCCAGCGGGCGTTTTTCATGCCGGAAATGTTTGACAACAACGCCATCGGCCAGTGGGAAGAAGAAGGCGGGATCGACACCAACGAACGCGCTTTGCAACGGGTGAAAGATTTGCTGAACGACTATGAAGAACCCACCATAGACCCCGCCAAGAACGAGGCACTGTTGGAGTACATCGCTCGCCGTGAACGGGAAATCCCTGCGGCCGATGCCCTGAACCAGGAGTATTGAAGAATGGCCCATGGCGACTTTGTTTGGTGTGATTTGTCTGCCCATGACGCGGACCCATCGCGCGGGTTTTACCGCGATCTGTTTGGGTGGACCTTTGTGTTGGAAGACGACACCGAATATGACACGGCCTTGAACGGCAATGACCCTGTGGGCGGGCATTTTCAAATGCCCCAAAAGTTCATGAACATTGGTATGCCTGCGTTTTGGATGTCTTACATCGACGTGGATGACGTGACCCAAACGGCAGAACTGGCCCAGTCTTTGGGGGGCAAAGTGGAAATCGGCCCTTCACCATTTATGCAAGGGGCAGAATTTGCCTTGATCCGCGACCCATTGGGCGCCGGCTTTACGGTTTGTTCGGGCACACCCGCGGGCAGAATGTCGAACAAACCGGGCAACCGTGTGGGACACAGTTTGTTCGTTTCTGACCGTTCCAAAATCCAAGGGTTTTATGAGAATCTGTTCGGCTGGACGTTTTCCACCAATCAACCTGACGGCGCATCAGTGGTCAGCACGGGTCCCAAATTCCACTGCTTTTGTCACGAAATCCCAGACGAATCCGTACGGGGCAAAGAAGAATTCTGGGCGGTGTTTTTCGCGCACGCGGACTTGGGAAAAGCTGCAAAAGCTATCGGTGACTTGGGCGGTAAAACGGCCGGTGCAGCGTTGCGATTGAACGAAGGCAAAGTCCTTTTCGCACAGGACCGCGACGGTGCCACTTTCGGGCTATTGGAAACCCAATCCCATTGGTCAAACTTGGCGTTGCCTTCATTCCCTTTGCTTGCTTGGTTTGGGTTGGCATTGGTGATTTTGGGTACCGTCACGGACGCGCTGTGGATATGGTTGGTTTTCTTGGGAGTATGGGTCACCACAGGTTTGGCATCTGGAGAAACGCATCTTTTTGAAACCGTTGAACGACGCACCAACCCATTTACGTATTGGGCCATTATGGCCACCTACGGCGCGATCATCGGGGTGATCGGGGCGGTCTATGCGGGGGTTTTATGACTGGGCGTTTTGAAGGAAAGACCGCGCTGGTAACCGGTGCGGCTGGGGGCATTGGCCAAGTGTTGGTGGCGTCTCTGCGCGCCGAAGGATGCCGGGTGGCGATAACGGATCAGGATTGTTCCGCTGTGGAGGCTGATGCTTCGTTTGAGGGCGATCTAATGGAAGCCGCATTTTGCGACGCTCTGCCCAGCAGGGCAGTTGGCGCTTTGGGTGGATTGGACATGTTGTTCAACAATGCCGGCGTGATCCCGCGTGGGGATATCACCACCCAGACGGATGCAGATTTTGACTTGGCTTACGGCGTGAATGTAAAGGCCCCCTTTCAGTTGTGCCGGGCCGCCATTCCCATAATGGCCGCTGCAGGTGGTGGGGCCATTGTGAACACATCCAGTTGTTGGGGATTACGCCCTGGGCCAAACCACCCTGTTTACATCTCTTCCAAAGCGGCGATTGCATCCTTGACCCAATGCTTGGGCCGTGACCACGCGCATCAGGGCATTCGCGTCAATGCGGTTTGCCCCAACGAAGTGGACACACCGATGCTGCGATCGGGGTTTGAAGCCCGGGGCCTGGACGCGGACCGCGCCATTGATGATCTGAACGCCAGCGTCCCCTTGGGCCACATCGCCAGTGCGCAGGAAATCGTGGACGTTGCCTTGTTCCTGGCAAGTGACGCCGCGCGGTACATGTGCGGGGCGTTAGTGGAAGTGAACGGCGGGAAACCCGTGATATGAACTTTGAAGGCAAAACCGCCCTGGTGACAGGGGCCAGTTCCGGCATGGGGGCCGCCACTGCGCGGCTGTTGGCGGATCATGGTGCGCGCGTTTTCACTGCCCAGCGCGGGCCAGCAGGATATGAAGATGTTGCCGCTGATCTGTCCGATGAAACAGCCCCAAAGCGTATCATAGACACAGTCTCCGATTCCGCCGGCGGATTGGATGTTCTGATCAACAACGCAGGCGTTATGTTGGAAGGTACCGTCGAAGAAAGCAGTTTGGCCGATTGGCACACCCAAATTTCCGTGAACCTGACCGCACCGTTTTTGTTAACCAAACACGCCATGCCGCTGTTAAAGGATGGCGGCGGGGCGATTGTGAATGTTGGATCCATCGAAGGGTTGGGAAACAACCCAAGGCACCCGGCATATGGGGCCAGCAAAGCTGGTCTGCACGGTTTGACCCGCGCCGTGGCGGTGGATCACGGGCCAGATGGGGTGCGCTGCAACGCCGTTGCACCGGGGTGGATCGACACACCGCTGAACGTGGACTTCATCAACAGTTTGGGGGACCCAGATCAATTCCGACGCGACATTGGGGGCATCCACCCAGTGGGCCGGACAGGCGCGCCAACCGAAGTGGCTGAACTGATTTGTTGGTTGGCCAGCGATGCCGCAAG
>JAHDCP010000034.1:1787-21112 GCA_020629775.1 Planktomarina sp. | reverse complement strand
CTGGAGACCACATTGCAGGCGGAATGGCTGGTGATTGGTGCGGGATTTGCGGGCCTGACAGCAGCACATCGCTTGGCGGAACTGCACCCCAGTGACAGGATCGTGGTGGTGGACGGGCGTCGCATTGCGGACGGACCAGCCGGGCGCAATTCCGGGTTCATGATTGATCTGCCCCATGATCTGGCATCCGACGATTATGCTGGCGGGTTGGCCGCAGACCAGGCCACACTGGCCGCCAACCGCGCGGCCATTTCTTACGCGGGTGGAATGGCGGCACAGTATGGCATTCCGGGCTGGGCCTTTGCCCCCAGTGGCAAAATCAATGCAGCCGCGTCGGCAAAGGGGCACCGCCACAACCTGGATTTTGCCAAACATTTGATGGCCATGGGCGAAGACTGCACATTGTATGATGCAGGCCAAATGGCCGAAATTACTGGCACCGCGTATTACCAATCTGGGCTGTTCACCCCCGGAACCGTCATGTTGCAACCTGCCGCATATATCCGTGGATTGGCCCAAGGGTTGCGGGCCAAGGGTGTGCAGATTTTTGAACATTCGCCCGTCCTGTCTTTGAATCGAAAACTGCTGTGGACCGCCAAAACACCGCTTGGGGAAATTGCCGCCCCCAAGGTTATTTTGGCTGTGAATGGGCATGCCAACAGTTTTGGGCATTTCAAGCGACGCCTGATACATGTGTTCACCTATGCCAGCATGACCCGTGCCCTTACGCCAGATGAAACCGCCCAATTGGGCGGGCACGCGAATTGGGCTGCCACACCCGCCGATCCGTTGGGCACAACCGTCCGCCGCATATCGGACCCCAGCGGGGACCGGATCATTATCCGCAACAGGGCGACCTATGATCCCAAAATGATGGTGTCTGACAAACGGATCAAATCCGTGGGGCGCACCCATGATCGCAGCTTTGCCGCACGGTTCCCCATGCTGCGTGGTGTCCAGATGGAATACCGTTGGGGCGGGCGGTTGTGCCTCAGCCGCAATAACGTGGCTGCCTTTGGCGAAGTGGACCGGGGCCTGTTTTCAGCCTGTTGTCAAAATGGGTTGGGCACTGCCAAAGGCACGTTGCACGGCATGTTGGCCGCTGACTTGGCCAGCGGGGTTTCGTCAGACTTGTTGGATCACGTGATGGCAGAAGATGCACCCACCGCTTTGCCGCCAGAACCGCTGGCTTGGCTTGGGGCCAATGGGTTGATGCGCTGGGGTGAATTCAAAGCCGGGCGGGAATTATAATCCCAACTTGGATGCTGGATACAACGTGCCCAAAAACCTCAACCGGTTTGGGATAGATTTGTTGATTTTGCGCAGGGTTCGGCGGGACACCCGTTCAGGGCGCATCACAAGTGCGTAGTGGATCAAAAACGTTTCCGCGACGTCTTCATAAATCGGCGACCATTCGGCGTAATCCGTAATGAATGCAGGATCGCTTTTCTGAGCTTGTTGCCAGCCACGCATGCGCTCGATTTTACGGTCCAGCGATGTGTGCACGGATTCATGGAAGAACAGTTCTTCCAAAACCCCTTGGCGTTTGTTCAAAGCAAAATCGCCGTTTTGAATAATCACCAAACCGTCTGCGTTGGCAAACCAACCTTCGCCAGTTTCATGCACCACCACGTGTTTTACATTGGTGCGCAACACCAAAGGCAACTGGCCCAAAATGCGACCATACCCATCGGCGATACCAGTCGCGATGGTGACATCCCAAACTTCCATGTTGATATCAAATGTTACGGGTTTGCTGTTTTTATAAGTGGCCGCAAATCTGAAAAATTCTGCGGGCAGCGCTTCGCGGGCACGATCATCATAAAAATTCTTGGACACGACCCGTTGGAAGTTTAAGCCAAGATACATCGACGTGTCCGACTTTTTGATAATGTCGGGTTCAATGAAAATGGATCCTTCAAACGGTGGCTTGTCCGCCTTGGCCCCTTGGGGTCCAAACAAGCACAAGGCGGCTGTTACAAGTAAAGTTTGCAGGCCGCGCTTTACCATAGATCATAAACCCAATTTCGAAGGCGGGAATTTCTTTTGGAAGTATTTTAACCGGTTTGGCATGACAGCTTCGATCAATTCCAAATCTTCTGGGTCCAGCCGATCTGGGCGCATTGCCCAAGCATAGTACATCAAGAAAGATTCAGCCACGTCTTCAGACCCGTCGCTGTCTTTAGCATAGGTCGAGATATATTCCCCATCTGCCCTCACGGCCCGTTTCCACGCCCATGTGCCTTCCACCAGGGCATCAATGGTGGTGTGCCCTCCTTCGTGGAACATGGATTCTTCCAAAGCGCCGTCTGCTTTTTCCCCAGCATAGTTGCCGTGGTGGATGGTCATGTGCCCTTCTGCGTTTGCGCTCCAATCATCGCCGGTTTTGTGGATCACCAACTGGCGCATGTTGGCGCGCATCAAAGCCGGCATTTGCCCGACGATATACGCATAAATGCGCGCAACTTTTTCAGCCTTTGCCGCACTTCCAAATTCACTGTTCACGTCAATTTGCATGTTGTTGCCTGTCCGGAACATGGCGGTGAAACGGTGGTAATCGGTGGTGTTTTCACCTTCGTCTTCCGTATCTTCCAAACGGTGATCCCAATGGGTGTCTTCCACCAAATCAGTGTAAGCCACATTGCGGAATGTGCTGGGGTCGTTGTCGGTGATAACATCAGCTTCAACATAGACCGTTCCACCAAACGGCGGTTCTGCCATCGCCATCGGGGCCAGCACAATCAGGGCCAGAAACATGAGTACTTTACGCATTGGGCGTGCCCTATCCGCGTGGGGCCAAACCCGCTTCAGCGCGGCCTTCGGGTGTTTTGATGGAAAAATCTTGCCCCGCATGGGCTGCTGCACCCGCACCACACAGATATTCAATGGTTTTTGCAGCGTCGCTGGCGGGAATGTGTTGTTCCCATTCAAGTTCACTAACAGGGTTTACCCCAGATGCCTTGATGACCCGCTGCATATCTGTGGCCACAGTCCCTGGGCTGAAGCCAACACAATGGATGGTTTCGCCGTATTCTTTGTGGCCCGCACGGGTCAATTGCAACACGGCGGCTTTCGATGCACAGTAATGGGACCACCCTTCCAAAACATTGTACGCGGCCCCCGACGAAATGTTGATAATGGTGCCTGCCCCTTGGGCTTGCATTACAGGGATTGCTGCATGCATTCCGTGAAAGACGCCCTTTACGTTTACATCGATAACCTTGTTCCAGTCTTCGGGATCAAAATCGGCCAAGCGGTGCACAGGTTCCAGTAATCCGGCGTTGTTGACCAGAACGTCCAGGCGGCCAAATTCTGCCACGGCCAAATCCACGGCTGCTTTGACCTGGGCATAATCCGCCACATCACAGGCCACGCCCCTGGCGTTCGAGCCAATTTCCGCCGCTATGGATTTCACTGCGTCCGCGCTGCGGGCGGCCAAAACAACGTTTGCCCGCAAACCCCCAAGGTGCCGTGCAGTGGCTTCGCCGATTCCCCGGCTGGCACCAGTGATCAGAACTGTTTTGGATGCGACTGTCATGGCAGATCCTTTCATGAGTTTTCATCTCCTAAGATAGACAGGGCCGCCCAAGAACCCAAGGGGTGTCGCAGATGCACTTGCACGCAGCACAGGTCCGTGACACCGCAAGAAGGACACTTCAAAGGAAGCCCCCATGCGCACCGGACTGATCCTGCTGACAGCCACTTATATCTTGTCCCAGTTTTACCGGGCGTTTCTTGGCGTGTTGGGCCCTTCATTGCAGGTGGAGTTGGGGATGACGGAAGTTCAGTTGTCCAATGCCGCAAGCGCGTGGTTCTTGGTGTTCGCCGCGGCCCAGTTGCCCATCGGTTGGGCGTTTGACACGGTTGGGCCGCGCCGGACCACCAGTGCATTGGTCACGTTGGCTGCAGGCGCTGGCGCAAGTCTATTTGCGGCCGCTTCCGCACCCTGGCACGTCATTGTGGCCATGGGGCTTATCGGGTTGGGCTGCGCGCCCATGTTGATGGCCAGTTTCTTTATTATCGCGCGGGGATACCCGGCGGCTGTTTTCGCCACCTACGCCGCCATCGTTGTGGGGGTTGGGAACCTGGGGAATATCGCAGCGTCCACACCCTTGGCGTGGATGTTGGACAGCTTTGGCTGGCGCACAACGTTGGGCACGCTGGCCGCCGTAACGGTTTTATTTGGCATCTTAATCGGGTTGATTCTGCGGGACCCAGCCCGGGTCCAGACCGAAGGCAAAGGCAGCATCTTGGATTTGTTTCGCATCCCAGCGCTGTGGTTGATTATCCCTGTGGTGGCTGTAAATTACGGGCCGTCTGCATCCATTCGTGGGTCATGGATAGGGCTGTATTTGGACCAGGTGCATGCCGCCAGCACCGTGCAGATTGGCAACGTCACGTTCTTTGCTGCACTGCTAATCGCCTTGGGGTCCATCGCCATGGGGCCACTGGACCGAATTTTGGGAACCCGCAAATGGGTCGTCTTTTTCGGCGTTCTTTCGGGTGCTGTGTTCAGTGCGTTGTTGGCCCTGTTCGGCGATAACGGCATTTGGACGGCCGGAATTTACACCGCCATGCTGTCCATTTCAGGTGCAACTTTCGCAGTGATTGTGGCCCACGCCAAAGCGTTTATCCCGGCACATTTGACAGGGCGTGGCGTGACCTTGGTGAACATGTTCGGCATCGGTGGCGTGGGGGTATTGCAAGCCGCCAGCGGACAGGTCTTTGACTGGTCAAAAGCCCGCACAACAGATGTGGCCCAACCCTTTGAAGCGGTATTTTGGTTCTTTGCCATTGTGGTGCTGATCGGTGCCACAATTTACCTGTTTTCGCGCGACAGCCGGGACTGACACTGCAGCCCTTTCCTTTCCGGCCAATACCACCTATGCGGACCCGTCCAATTTAGGCAAAGGAAAGGGACTATGTCTTACAAAGTCGTCGTCGTTGGGGCCACAGGAAATGTAGGCCGTGAAATGTTGAACATTCTGGACGAACGCGCGTTTCCGATTACGGAAATTGCGGTTCTAGCAAGCCGGAAGTCCATTGGAACGGAAGTATCTTTCGGCGACAAGACGTTGAAGACGCAGGACCTTGCCACCTTTGACTTCGCGGGTTGGGACATCGCGTTGTTCGCCGTGGGGTCCGCCGCCACCAAAGAATTCGCGCCGGTGGCCGCTGCCGCTGGGTGTGTGGTGATCGATAACTCGTCACTTTACCGGTATGACCCGGACGTGCCGTTGATCGTTCCTGAAGTGAACGCCGATGATATCCATGGGTATTCCAAAAAGAACATCATCGCGAATCCAAACTGTTCCACAGCCCAAATGGTTGTGGCGTTGAAGCCATTGCACGACCGCGCGAAAATCAAACGCGTTGTGGTCAGCACATATCAATCCGTGTCAGGCGCAGGGAAAAACGGTGTGGATGAACTGTGGGATCAGACCAAGTCGATCTACAACCCCACAGACGACAAGCCGCCAAAGCAGTTCACCAAGCAGATCGCGTTCAATGTGATCCCCCACATCGATGTGTTCATGGAAGACGGCACCACCAAAGAAGAATGGAAAATGGTCGCCGAAACCAAGAAGATCGTTGACCCGTCCATCAAAGTCACTGCGACTTGTGTGCGCGTCCCTGTTTTTGTGGGCCACTCAGAATCGATCAACATCGAATTTGAGGAATTCTTGGACGAAGATGAAGCCCGTGAAATCTTGCGTGAAGCGCCAGGCATAATGGTTATCGATAAACGTGAAGATGGTGGGTACGTCACACCCGTTGAATGCGTCGGTGATTTTGCGACGTTCATCAGCCGGATCCGCCAAGACAGCACCATTGATAATGGTCTGAACCTGTGGTGCGTGTCTGACAACCTGCGCAAAGGTGCCGCCCTGAATGCGGTGCAAATTGCAGAAGTGCTGGGCAACAAAGTATTGCAAAAGGGCTAAGGCCCCGTTTGCAATGTTACGCAAAATTTCATGAATTTGAGGCGCGGAATTGGCTTTCCGCGCCTTTGTCTTTCATACTGCCCCCATAACGATTTGGGGCGCACGCCATGAAACACCTTCTACTTCCCGTTCTTTTCACCTTGCCGGCCACTGCGTGGGCAGATGACTTTTACACCGCCTTTCCCGTGACGGCCGCCACCGTATTTGGCCAAGGTGCCGTGGTCACGGCGCAAGGTGCTGTGTCTGTGCCAGAAGGCCAGCACCAGATATATCTGGCCCTGCCCCAATCCATGTTGCTGAACACAACCCCACGCTTTGCCGTGGCCGGGGCAACCCCGATATCCGTCGCATTTGTAAATGCCTTACCTAAGGATGCGAAAGCGTTCTTCACGCCCGCCCAGACTGCTGCCCAAGCGGAAGTGGATCGGCTGGACCAAGCCCTGGCCGAACTGCGCGCCAACCAATCCCAGTTGCAAGGCGAACAGGCTGGTTTACAGGTGCAGTTCACGTACCTGCAATCCATCAAACCCGGCGGTACCGATACGGCGCAATCTCTGGAACAATTGCAAGCCATCGCTGAGTTCTTGCCTGCGGCCCTGGCCGATAACCGCGCGGCCCAAGGGGCGTTATCCCTTAAATTGAAAGCTGCCCAAAAAGACGCCGAGGATTTGACCGCGCAGCTGACTTTGGCCCAAACCAAGCTGGCAAATCTGGGTGTTCCCCAAGCCGATTGGTCCGTGGCCAAGATAACTGTGGCGGCTGAAACCGGGGCTGATGTCACCGTCTTTTTCGAAAGCTTTGTGGAAGAAGCAGGTTGGCAAATCAGATACGATGCACGGCTGGATGAAGACGCGGGCAAAATCACTTTGGACCGTCGGGCATTAGTGTCCCAATACACCGGGGCGGCCTGGGTGGACGCAGCGATCACCCTGTCATCGGCAGAACCGTATCAACGGTTGCAACCCACCATTCCCCGTCGCGATGTGGTGCATTTGCTGGAACCGCCCAAGGCCACTGTGCGCACGCTTTCCAAAGGAATTTCGGCTGAGGCCGATATGGCGCTGAATGCACCTTCCCCCCGCATGGCGGCCGCTGAATTTGCCGCCGTGTCCGGAGAATTCAACGGTATCGAAGTCACTTACAAAATCCCAACCCCAACTACCATTGGCGGTGGACATTCAGGGGCAGAACAAATCAACTTGGCGTCCATCACTTTAGATACAGACGTTGATCGTTATGCCAGCCCCCGCCGGGATGACACGGCTTTTGTGCGTGCCATGGCCACCAACACAACGGGTGAACCCGTTTTACCGGGCACAACCATCTTCTATCGCGGGGACACGCTGATCGGGAATGGGGCCATGCCCGCCATGGCAGTGAACGCGCAAGAAACACTGTACTTCGGACCAGACGATACACTGCCGTTGAAGATGCAGTTCTTGTCTGAATTGAAGGGCGATACAGGCGTTTTCACCAAATCGAACACGCGGTCTGAAGAACTGGCCTTCATTGTAGAAAACATCGCTGCCACTGAACAAACCGTGACTGTTGCCTATGCCTTGCCAATTACCGTTGATGAAGATGTTGAAGTGGATGTCACCTCACAGCCGCGCCCCGGCACCCAAAATATTGATGGTGTCAAAGGCAGCAGTGAATGGGTGCTTACCTTAGGCCCAGGTGAAAAACAAACTGTTAAGATTGGCGTGGATATCACCTGGCCCGAAGGCCAGGAAATCCGCTGGCGGCCTTAAACTGGAACAAACGCCCCTTGGGACGGATCATACTGTTCCAGGGTGCCTTCGCCGATGTCAGTCCAAAGCCCGTGCAGCGACACTTCGCCCGCGTTAACCCGGCTGGCGACGAAGGGGAATGTCATCAAGTTGCCCAAGGACTGGATCACGCCTTCGCGTTCCAAAGTGGAGACGCGGGTGGCTTCGTCTTCTATATGCTTGACGCGTTCATAGCCCGGCCGCAACGCATCCATCCAGCGGCCCACGAAGCTGGTCTTTTCCTCAAGCGCAGGTGCATCACCGCGGCACATGTCGTGGCACCCGCGTACACCACCGCACCCCGAATGCCCCAGCACCACAATGTGCGGAACGTTCAACGCGGTTACGGCGTATTCAATAACGGCAGACGTGCCATGCACTCCACCATCCGCTTCATAGGCAGGCACCAAGTTGGCGATGTTGCGATGCAAGAAAAATTCGCCAGGTTCCACGCCGAACATGGCAAACGCATGGATCCGACTGTCTGAACACGCGATCAACAATGTGCTGGGAGTTTGCCCATCCCGTGCCAGTGTACGCAAATGATCTGCTTTTTCTTCGTACTTGGTGTCTTTCCAAGCCCGGTACCTGTCGGCCAGAAAATCCGGCAAAGATTTCGCGTGATCCATAGCTATATACCCCTCATTTTCACCCCCAATTACGACAGGTTCGTTGAAAATTCGAGAGGTTATTGCCCGGTACATTAAGCCCCTGGAAAGTTTTCAAGTACAAAAAGCCCAAGCCGTGGGGGTGAAACGAATTGGAACATAATTTGGCAGATATTACCGTGCTCACCCATGATGAGGCGGTCCAGCTGGATGCTGATCAGCTGGGGTTGCTTTACGGTCAATTGGGTGAAGACAAAGCGGACACGATTGTTTGTCGTGCGTTGGAAGAACTGGCAAACCGGCTGTCCACCATTGAACGTGCCTATTACCAAGGGGACCGCCCCGCCTTGGGGAAGGCCGCGCGCGGCCTTATTGGTGTGGCGGATCAAGTGGGCATGCTCGGCATGGCGGCCATAGCATCCAACGTTGGCGCCCTAGCCCAAGGGCAGGACGACCCTGCCTTGGCAGCTGCCTTGGCACGCTTGGTGCGCTTGGGGGATCGGTCTTTGGCCGCAATTTGGGAGGTCCAAGACATGGGCGGTGCGATTTAACCCCGCCGGGCGCTTGCGGGTGTCTGTGCAAACGTTACTGTACTGGGGAACAATGACAGCACCTTAAAGGCCGCCAATGCCCCTGCCAGAACCAATATTTGCCCGCGTCGGCGAACCCGCAATTCCCATCGTTTTGGTGAAAAAATCGGTGGCGGAAAGTTGGTTATCCGCCCAACGCCCAGCCGTGCAAACCTGGGCGAAACAAAACGGGTGGTCAGGCCAATTGGGCAAACCACTGGTGATCCAAGCCACCGACGGGTCTGTATCCGGCGTGGCGTTGGGATATGGGAACGCCGCTGATCGGGCCCGGCGCCGGTTCGGCGTTTTGGCCCAGATCCGCGACTTGCCAAACGCCACTTACACCCTGACAGGGGATGTTGCAGACACCGAAAAAACGGCCTTCACGTTGGGTTGGGCGTTAAGCCAATACCACTTTGACCGGTACAAAAACAAAGCCACCGACGGGCCCAAATTGGTGCCTCCTTCAGGCGTGGATGTGCCCCGAACATCCGCCATTGCCACGGGCGAAGCGTTGACCCGCGATCTGATCAACACCCCATCATCCGACATGGGCCCGGATGAACTGGAAGCCGTAGCGCGGGCCTTGGCAGATGTGCACGGCGCCCGCATCACGGTTACCAAAGGGGACGCTTTGTTGTCCCAAAACTTTCCCATGATCCATGCTGTTGGTCGGGCCTCCACCCGGGCACCACGATTGATCGACATGTCCTGGGGCATGGCCGGACCATCCTTAACGTTGGTGGGCAAAGGCGTGTGTTTTGACACTGGCGGTCTGAACATCAAACCTGGTGGATCCATGGGGTTGATGAAAAAAGATATGGGCGGTGCCGCGCATGTGTTGGGCTTGGCCCAAATGATCATGGCCACCAAAATGCCTGTGCGGTTACGGGTGTTGATCCCAGCAGTGGAAAACTCGATCGACGGAAATGCGTATCGTCCCCAAGACGTGCTGACCAGCCGCAAGGGATTGAGCGTTGAAATCAACAACACCGATGCTGAAGGGCGTTTGGTGTTGGCCGATGCATTGGCCCTTGCCGACGAAAGCCCACCCGATTTGATGATCTGTATGGCCACGTTAACCGGGGCTGCCCGGGTGGCCGTTGGGCCAGATATCGCACCATATTTCACCGATGACCCGCTGGTCAGCCATGCCCTGTCCCAAGCCGGGCAAGACGTGTTGGACCCGGTTTGGCAGTTACCCTTCCACGAAGCCTATGAAGCAATGATCGAACCAGACATCGCTGATTTGGACAACGCCCCCAAAGGTGGGTTCGCCGGCTGTATTACAGCCGCCTTGTTCCTGCGCCGGTTCGTCACCCAAACGGGCCGTTTCGTGCATTTTGATTGTTACGGTTGGCAACCCAGCGCGGCGCCAACCCGCCCCAAAGGCGGCGTGGGGCAAGGCACGCGTGCGGTCTTCGAAGCGCTGCCCAAAGTGCTGAACCTGTGACCGACCGGCGGTTTTTGCAAAACCGTGGCGGCGATAAGCCTGGAACACTCGGGCCATTGTTGCGGGTCAATGTGCCGGTGGTGGATTTGTTGGCCGCACCCCAAGGCGGCCGTGACAAACAGCTGTGTTTTGGTCAGTCGTTCCAAACCCTGGACTTCAGCCCTTATGATCAGTGGGTTTTTGGATTTGATCCGGTGGATCAATACGTGGGTTATGTTTCACCGTTCGCCCTGGAAGCTTGGGTGCAACCCACCCACACTGTCACTGTTCGGTCCTGCCACGTGTACACAGAAGCCAGCTTCAAATCTCGGGAACTCCAATCCCTCAGCTTTGGGTCCGAAGTAACGGTTATTGAATCCAAGGATGGCTACAACGAATTGGCCACAGGCGGATTCATGATGGACCAACACATTGCCCCGCAGGCCCATCACCAGTCCAATCCAGCCGCGGTGGCCGAAATGTTCATCGGCACACCCTACCTTTGGGGCGGAAATTCCGGGTTCGGGATTGATTGTTCCGGCCTAACCCAAACAGCGCTTATGGCCTGCGGGATTGAATGCCCGCGCGACAGCGACTTGCAAGCCACCGCCTTTGCACCCCTTGCAAACCGCGCCGAATTGGAACGCGGTGATCTCGTGTTTTGGAAGGGTCATGTGGGCATGATGTTGGACCAGGATATTTTGATCCATGCCAACGCCCACCACATGACCGTGGCCATGGAACCCCTGGATGGGGCCATCTCGCGGATTGGCCAACGTGAATTCGGCGCAGTGACTGGCTTTGCAAGACCGCCGAAACCCAAACATTAACGCCCAAAGGTTAATTTTGGGCGGTGCACAGGTTGTGTACGCATTGTGCAGCCCGTTTCGGCCAAAGGTTAACGGAGGTCAGTCCACTGATTTGATCAGTTTCCGTTCCAAAACCCGCAGCACGCCTTGCAGATCGTGCCCCCGTTTCAGCACCTGGCCCTCGGCACCAATCACCGCATACATGCCTTGTTTGTTGCGCAGCTTTGGACGCTTTTCGATGCGATACAATGGGTTTTCTGCCGTGCGTTTAAACACACTAAACACGGCCACTTCTTGCAATGTTGAAATGCCATAGTCACGCCATTCGCCGGCGGCCACCATACGACCGTACAACGAAAGAATGGGCCCCAACTCAAGACGATGAAACGCAATCTGCTGCGGGACTTTGGGGCGGAATTGACCGTTTACAATGTTCATGTTCTCAGAGTTGCGCCAAACGCACATCAAATCAACCCCGCCGCATTCTCGCCTTAAAATTACCGCTGAGATTTCTTGCTTCCAGCCTTCTTCTGACAAGGTAGGACGTCATAACCAAAGGGTCGATTGGCAACGCGAGAGCTCGCTTTTCTTGCCCCCACTTGAAAGGGCACACGCGCTGCCAGTCAACGACCTCCAGTACAGGGCCCACCTCCTAAAGAGGTGGGTCTTTCTGTTTTTTGTGCAAACTCTATATTTTCAGGGGCTCTTGGCGTTTCGAAAGGCGCCATTTCCCAAGTTTTTGCAAAAGCTTTAGTGCCGACCAAACAGTTTTGGATCTACAAAATCCGCCACAGCTTTTTCGTCCCAGGTCAATTCCAAATGGGTCGCCAAGTCCCTCAGAACCTTGGTGTCGCCATCGGCCAATTGATCTGTACGAATGCGCGTCACGTCAGGCACCGCTTCTTCCAGCGCCTGCAAGCGATCATCGTAACGGTTGATGAAGTGACGCCAAAATTCAGCGTCTTTGGATTGGCGGGCCATAAAGCCCGTGTTCAAACATGACTTCACCACGGCTTCGCGATCACGCTCAAGAATGATCCAACTGGCATTGGGGAAGGCATCCGCCCACATGGGCCACAAAAGCGTAAGCTTTGGTTCTTTATACCCCCAACGGGTTTTGCCGTCATACCCCTGCGCCCGCATCAATTCCAACATTTTGGCCCGAATTGTGGGGTCTGCTGCCAACTGGTCCACTGGTATCAAGCTGGTTACCCCGGCTGGATCCACACCCAAGTTCTTTAATGCTGGCTTAATCAATCGTTCACGAATATCGGCGTTTTCAAAGAACCCTTTTTCATTGTCCCGATTGCCTCCAATGGTCTTACCCATCCAAAGCCCACAAGCTGCCAACGCCCCCGTCACCATCGACGTCCCAGACCGCGGTGCGCCAACAACAAACACTGGACGATCCATTATTGAATTCGCCACCCGCCCCGGATGCGCTGTCTTTAAGGTCTTGTGCAAATCCACAACGCCTTGGCACCATTCTTTCAATTCAGTGCGGTTTACGCGTGATTTCGAGCATACCGTCGCCTCTGGGTACACTGACGCCACATCAGCGTCCGGACCCCAGTACCAATGGACGGTTTTATTCATCAAAGCGTAAATTGGCACCTGCGAAAGACCTGCAAAGTGCCAATTGGCACTGTCCACCGAAATAACACCAGCCATTTTGCTGATCGATTCAAATAAAGCAAAAGATCTGCGACGAATATCGAAATTCGGCAAAGTGACCCTACCATCGCGACGCAGAAACTCTTCCTCTTCAGGGCTGATATCCGCTTGCAAAGCCACGTACGAAAACCCAGGCGGCAGCATGTCCAAGAACATATGCAGCGGGATTCGACGTTCTTCGCGGCGGTTTTGCGCAGACCCGCCACGCCAGCAAACACCGATCACGGGGTTTGTGCCGGGCAGCCGATCAGTCACCAAGGGGACGGCCCCAAACCGATTATCTGCAAGATACGCTGCAGGCAGATAATCCCCTGACCCGTGCATGGTTTGGCCCTTCAGCGTTTCAGGCATGTTGCCATTGGTGAAGAAGGCCGCTTCGGGGAAATACCGTCGAACAAAAGGTTCGGACCGTGGTTCCCCCAGGAAGATGTGGTCTTCGCGCTTCGTAATTCGCCGCATGACCGCAAGGTGCAACAACCAATCGCCTACACCTTGTTCTAAAAACACTCGCCCACATTCGTTTTGCCCGTCGAAAGGCAGATATTCCGTACCTTTGGGAATAAAATTTCCAAAATTACGGGCGTGCATACGTTTGTGATAAAGGCGCAACCCCATGCGCCGCTTGCCGGACCAAATACAAGACAAAGCCGCAGACCAACCAAAATCTTCGGTTACATCAAACGGCAAGTCTTCTTGCGATCGAATTTTTTTGGCCGTTTCCAAATCACCAGTGCGCAAAGCCAGACGGTACCGCATGGCGGGCTGAAATCGAAACCCAATATTACGGTTCAGCTTTTTGATGTGCGCGGGTTCCCCGCCGCCATAAAGGCCGACACCCAAAACCAAAAAGAAGTATCGGGAATGCAAATCTTTGGGAACGTCACGATCCCGGACTTCACGCAGAATTTCATAAGTGCGCGTTATTTCACCTTGTTCGAACATGGCATTGGCCCGGTCGATCACGTCCTTCGCCTTGGCCATGTTGGGGTCTTGGGGTTCGTCTTTCATCCCGCCACCAACTCAATAAGGCCGTACTTCAAATACCAAAGCACCAAGCGTTCCACACGTTCCGGACGCAAGCCGTTCAGGTGTTCAACCAAATCGGGGAACCCCACGTCCCCTAATTGGGAAATGGCTTGAATGCCTTGGTGGTACTGCGCCATCGAAGCAGATTTTCGCTTTAACGCGTTCAGCCCGCGAACGTTGACCAACTCTGCGATTTTCTTCCCAAGTTCATCACCAGACATCCCCTGATAAGGTTTACTCAGGCGCAAAACTTCCGTCCGTTTGAATTGGGTTGTCGCGTAGTTTGCGAACATGCGGGTTGGATCGGGAACATGGGGCATATTTCTGCGGCGAGGCGATGGTGCGCCAGCTTGGGCACGGCGATCGTCCAATTCAGCCCACAGATCTTCGTATTGCGGTATGACCTGTTTCCAATCCAAGTGGTTCTGCGCCCGCGTCTGACCAGCTGCACCCATTTTTGCACGCAAGTCGGCGGATTTGAAAAGCGCGCTAAACGCGTCCGTCATCTGCTTGATATCAACAACGGTCATCTGCGCCGCTATACCGATAAATTGGTTATAGTTGTCTAATTTACCTTCGTAACGTTCTGCTTCCCGACCCATTGTACCCGGGGTCGGTCCCGTGGTCCGAATGAGAAAACCACATTCAGGGGTAACCGTATCGCGAAAACCGTTCCAGTCCGTCACCACGACAGGCAGGCCGGCCGCCATCGCCTCAACCGGGGAAAGACCGAAGGTTTCTTGAATGTTGTCTACCGGTAAGGAAAAAATGTCAGCTGCGGCGACGGCTTGTCGCTTGGATTGGTCTTGGGCACCATCCACATGGTGAAAGGTGACATCGGGCGCATAACGTTTCACGCCTTCTGAATAAAGCTTGCGCGCAACGCCATCTGAAAACTGACCCAAACCAATCAAGTGCACTTTGCCAGGCGCATCCTTGGCCGCGTTTTGCAATGCCATGAACATTGGGATCGGGTCGAATTTTTCGAAGCTGGAAAGCCGTGCAACAGAAACCACCGCAATGTCTTTTGGGCCGATCTCCAATTCCTTGCGCCAACGATCCCTGGCCTTGGGGGCAATGACAAAATCATCTGTGTTTATGCCCAACGGAATGATGGGCAATTGAAACCGTTCAGGAACAGACCCAAATCGATGTTTCAAATGGTTGTCGAATTCATCCAGTTGATACGTCACGCTGTCATAAACAGCCTTGGACGTGCAGATTACGGCATCCCAAGACATAATTGGCGCTGTACGCAGTTCACAAAAGGCGCGCAGCACGCGTTCGGTGGAAATCGTATGAGTCACACCCGAAATCGAATAATCAGTCGCTTGAACACGGGCGCGACGCCAGCCTTCGCCACCGATATTTGGCGTTGGAAGATACAGATTTGTCTTCCCACCAGGCAGTTTGAAATGATCAAAAACCCCGCCAGAAACCGGCCTGCGATTGCCCATTTTTTCCGACAGATCAACGAAAGCCCGAACCGAATTTGATGAAGACGCATAGGTCGCAAGGGATTTTGACCGCGTGTGGCGCAGGTATCCTTTCAAAAAAGATTCCCCGGCAATTCGGCGTCCGTTAACCCCTTTGGCCGTACTGTACCCATCCATAGCAAACCAAATGGCTGCTTCACCGATTGTCTTGTTTTCTTGCGTCATCGCAAATCTTCACCCAGTGGCCATTTATATTGCGTTACTATTGTAAACACTATTATCCTGTTTAAGAAACAATCATACTCAAAAAGGCGGCCAAAAAAGCCATGGAAAGCACTTACTTGGGCATAAATTACGACCTTCCAGAAGATGAAGGTCAAAGCGGCGCTGTAAAAGTGGGCTGGCTTGCATCTGGGAAAACCCCCAGCGTGTTGTTCGATCCACCAGAACGTTTGCGCATGGTTGAAGCAAACCGGGATCACGCAAAATCGGCATCACGTTGCCCGGCCGTGATCAACATGGAAAGCCGGTATTTCGCAATCAAGTCGCCCTATGATTTCAACCTTGGGTTCAAGCGGAACAAAGAAGGTAAGCCAGAATTGGTGAACCTTGCTGGCACCAAAAGCCCGATCCGCGGCAATAAACTTGGTCAAGTGTTTCACATGACGCCGGAACGGGAATGGCGCTATAAGGATCGGCCAACGATTCAGCTTTCAATGCCGTATACGTTCATTTCAGACGAACCGGTTTTCATCACCCAGCTGGATGCGTTTTTGCATTACCGTAAAACACCATTACCTGGCACAATTTTTGGTGGGCGGTTCCCGATCCACAATTGGCCACGCGGGTTGATGTGGGCATTTGAATGGCACGATATCAAAAAGCCTTTGGTGGTGAACCGCGGGGACCCCTTGTTTTATGTAATGTTCGAAGCCATTCGGCCAGAACGCCCAATTCAATTGTTCGAGGCAGACGAAACGCCCGAACTCAAGGAATATATCCAAGCGATTGCGGGCGCGGTGAACTACGTCGATAAAACATTCTCAATGTTCAAATCCGCCGAACGCATCCGTCCAGAAAAGCTGCTTAAACCGAAAAAGCGCTGATGGACTATTGGTCCAAAATACTTTCGATATAGGCGACCTTTCTGGGGTAAAGGTCCGCCTGAGAGTATTTCTTCAGTGCCAACTTGCGTGAAAGTTTGCCCTTTTTGGCGGCATCTTTCGGATGATCCAGCGCGTAAGTCATACCCTTCAGCACGGACTTCGCATCTTGGAAATCAACAAAAATGGCGCTGTCATCGGTGGGAAGTGCTTCACGCGTTGGGGCACAGTCGTTTGTGATAATCGGGCAACCAATGGCCATGGATTCCACCAAGGACCATGACAAGACAAATGGGACCGTCAAATACACGTGCCCATTGGACCGCTGCAACACATTGCGATACTGATGGTACGGCAGCCGACCGGTGAAATGGATCCGGTCCATGTCAAAGTCCCACTGATCCAACATCCGCTTTTTCCAAGTGTCCCCTTCTTTCAACTTAGGGCCATAATGGATGGTGTCTGTTCCACCAATGATGCAGTGAAAATCCTTATGCGTCTTTTGCAGATATGACAGTGCCTGCATAAATTGCGGGAACCCACGATAAGGTTCCATACCCCGCGTCGCATAGGTTAAAACCGTGGCATCATCAGGCGGTGGGTTGTCCAAGAAGCTGAGATCCACTTTGCCCTTTGGCGGGCTAAACATATCTGTATCAACACCATCGTGCATCACCAGAAAATTATGGCGCATCTTTTCGGGCACACCATCGGCTTGGAACTGCGTGGGCACCACCACGCCATCGGCATAAGCCCAGTCCAGCAAGAACGGCAAATTGCGCGAAAAAATGCGCGCCTTTTGGTTTTCGACATTCTTTTCGGAGGTTGTGAACATACTGTCCCGCGCGGGGTGTTCATACCACCATTCCAGATACTGAATGAATTTGGCTTCGGGCCAAACAGCTTTGGTGAAAGTGCCGGACCCCCAACCCGAATGCGCCATAACAACATCGGGCGAAAATCCAGAATTGCGTAATTTGATGGCCAACCGGGCAAAGCCCTGGCCATTCAAAATCGCCTTTTCCGTCCCCTGCAAATAGTTGTGCGTGCTGGCATGCGGTTCACGATGGGCACGGTATCCGGCGATACGAATTTTCCCGTCACGCTTGACCTGGTCTTGTTCCACCCCCTTCGCAGCAGTGGCGAACATAACTTCCCAACCGATTTCGGCCATGTATTTAGCTAATGCACCAAATTGGGCAGGATAGTTTTCATGGATAAACAAAATCTTTTTCATGAAGAACGGCCCCTATTGTCCTTAAAAGCATAACAGTCTGTTTCGATATAGAATAAAGCTTAAATCCACACAAACGCAGACTGCATTTTCCATAAAAAAAGCCCCCGGCGCACGCCGAGGGCTTTTTGTCTAGTATTTTCGGTTCGTTAGCAGACTTCTTGCGCCAACAAACGCCCTTCTGCTGCTTTCAGAGACATCCGTGCCGCAGGCCCGTAATTTTTAATGTCTGTCCGCAGTTCTGGGAACAAAGTCATCAACTCTTCAAATTGCTCTGGGTCCAAAGCTTGTGCGCCCACTTCGCCAGGGTGGAAGCTTTCCGAAGCAGCACCTTCTGCGAAGACAATTTCGTGGCTGTCGAACAAGATGTGGAAGTATTCAACTTCTGCCATTTGTTCCACGTAAACGGTATCGCCATTTACGAAGTGCTTAGCTGCAGACAGGACTTCAAATTCACCGAACAGTGTTTCAGCGCGCCAGTCGTTCACCAACATGCGGTGCTGCGGTGATACCCGCAGATCGCGGTTGTTGCCCATGCTGCCAGCCTTGAAGACCACAGGGGCCAAATTCCCAGTTCCTTGAACTGTGCGTCGCCCGATCCAACGAATTGGTTGCACGCCATTGTCCATGGTATTCACCAAATCGCCGATTTTCAGATCTTCTACCGCAACTTCACCGCTGACAGTCATAATTTTCGTGCCGGTTGTGAAACATGGTGCTGGTGGCAATTCGATACATTCGATGCTTTCAAAGACGATCGTTGCCGGATCATCACCACCAATGATGATTGTACCATTGGTGCTGTCATTGCCATCGTAGAAAACCTCAATGGTTCCTTCTACATCCGTCAGATCGATACAGTCTTCACCAGATCCACCATAGATAACATCGTTCCCAGCCGGATCATTGACGTCAAAGACATCGTTGCCGGCACCGCCAAATTGGGTGTCATCGCCGGAACCACCGCTCAGGGTGTCTTCGCCGCTGTCACCCCAAAGGGTATCATCGCCTGCACCGCCGAAAAGGACATCGTTCCCGTTGGATCCGTCAACAGTATCGTCGCCGTCGCCGCCATACAGTGTGTCATCACCGCTGCCGCCAAAGACATTGTCGTCACCGGAACCACCATAGCTGACATCGTCACCGCTGGACCCGAAGGACGTGTCGTTCCCCGATCCACCATACAATGTGTCATCGCCCGATGCGCCGTCCATGGTGTCATCACCAGAGCCGCCGTAAAGGTCATCGTTGCCGTCGTGGCCATTGATGTTGTCGTTGCCTTCGCCGCCGTACATGACGTCATCGCCAGACAAACCAATCAGCGAGTCATCGCCGCTGTCACCAAAGATGGTGTCGTCGCCTTCACCGCCACTCAGAGTATCATCGCCAGCTCCACCATAGATGATGTCGTCGCCTGTGCCGCCGCTGTGATCGTCATCGCCAGAACCACCGTAGACAAGATCATTCCCGTCGCCATCATAGGTCTGGTCGTTGCCGCTGCCGCCGTAAAGTGTGTCATCGCCGCTGTCGCCCCAAAGGGTGTCATCACCGTTACCACCGTACAAGACATCGTTCCCGTTGGATCCGTCAACAGTATCGTCGCCGTCGCCGCCATAAAGTGTGTCGTCACCGCTGCCGCCAAAGACATTGTCGTCACCGGAACCGCCATAGCTGACATCGTCACCGCTGGACCCGAAGGACGTGTCGTTCCCCGATCCAC
>JAHDCP010000034.1:0-1687 GCA_020629775.1 Planktomarina sp. | reverse complement strand
TGACGTCATCGCCAGACAAACCAATCAGCGAGTCATCGCCGCTGTCACCAAAGATAGTGTCGTCGCCTTGGCCACCATCGAGCGTATCATCGCCTTGGCCACCATAGATGGTGTCGTCCCCTGTCCCACCGCAGTGCTGGTCATCACCAGAACCACTGTAAACAAGGTCATTCCCAGCGCCATCAGAAGTCATATCATTGCCGCTGCCGCCGTAAAGCGTGTCATCGCCGCTGTCACCTACCAGCGTGTCATTTCCCGCACCGCCATAAAGAATATCGTCGCCATTGGATCCATCAACAGTGTCATCACCGCTGTCACCAAACAACGTGTCTTCACCGGACCCGCCAAAAACAACGTCGTTGCCTTCGCCACCGTATCCAATATCGTTGCCGGTTCCACCGAAGGTGGTATCGTCGTCGCCGCCGCCGTATGTTGTATCATCACCGCCGCCCGCGAAGATGGTGTCGTCGCCGCCGTATACGCTGATATCATCATCACCGCTGGTGCCCTGAATAACATCATCGCCGCTGGTGCCGTCACTTTTCACTGTGTCGTCGCCACTCAATTTGATCGTATCGTCGCCGCTCAGCTTGATCGTATCGTCGCCGCTCAGCTTGATCGTATCGTCGCCACTCAGCTTGATCGTATCGTCGCCACTCAGCTTAATTGTGTTATCACCGCTCAGCTTAATTGTGTTATCACCGCTCAGTTTAATTGTGTTATCACCGCTGAACCTGATCGTGTTGTCACCGCTGAATTTGATGGTGCTATCGGCCGACAGGCCTCCAAAAATGCCGTCACCAGACTTGCCGCCGCCAATAATGACGTCTGTGGTCTCATTGGCATCGGCTGGTGCTATGACTTCGCTTGGGTTCAAAGCGCTCGGCGCGGACGGATCGTCAGCTGCCATACGAACGATAACTCCAAAAGGGGATTTAACCCACTCACTCACTTTTTGATTCAGCATTATCTTACTCTCTACTCTGGCGCCGATGGGTTTGCGGCACGCGTAATTCACCTCAAGACGAGCTATTCACCGACCGTGGCAGACATATGGCAACAAAACGACGACAAGCCATTTTCTTAACTTTTCAGTTCAACCATAAATCTTGCGCGCCGAGTCAAAGAACATACGCCTAGATTTCTCACACTGGATTACACGTGGCAGAGATTCGGTCAACGAATTTACCAATCATTAATGCCGTTAATTGATATATTAATTAAGTAAATTCCCTCAGCTGAATATAGTTCGTTTTTTATCATATTGTGTTCGTTTTTCTCCCCTATATTTCTATTTTTTGCAATTCATTTAAATATTTATGACACTTTCTATTAAATTTTCCCGCCCAATCCGCCACGAAATCGACTATATAAAATCTCACTATTCCGTTATTCAGAATACTATAACATAATTTGAGCAAAAATTCGCTTGCGATTTTCGAGCCGATGCCTCAGCTCTTACCCTTAAGAATGAATGTATAAAAAGTGCACAATCTGAAGCTGAAGCAAGCACTCCCTCGCAATTTTTCACCTTTAACGACCCACTCAACGGTGGGTCGTTAAAGTAAAAATGTCAGCTTTTTAATCTTTAAGGCTGGATTCCAACAGCCAACCTTCGCGCGACTTAAGCGCCATCCGCGCAGTCGGTCCATAATTGTTTGGATTGTCCCGCAGTTCTGGGAACAGT
>JAHDCP010000033.1 GCA_020629775.1 Planktomarina sp. | reverse complement strand
CGCGCCCGTAAATCTTGCCGTCTTCCAACTGCCCACCAAAGGGGTTCTTGGTCCACCCTGCCCCCACATCCACCACGTCGATATGGCTGTTGAAATGCACGCAGTCGCCGGTGTGCTTGCCGTCGCGCCGGGCCACGATGTTCCAGCGTGGAAACTTATCATTGTCCCCCGGTGCCCCTTTGGCCCGGATCAGCTGCGTTTCGAACCCGGACTTACGCAAGCGCGTGTCCAGATATTCGCAGATCAGGCGGTAATTTTCCCCCGGTGGGTTCAGCGTGGGAATGCGGATCAATTCCTGGGTCAGAAGGATCAGATCATGGCGACGGTCAGCGACGGCTGTGGCGAAGGGTGCGGTCATGGGGGCATTAGAGTGTCGCCAGGATCGAAGTGCAAGGGCAGACAAGCATTGACCAAAACAACCCAGGCGGGTTCAGTGCGGCCGAGAAATGCAATCTTGAGGGTCGAACATGCGCTTTTTCACACCACTGATGACAGCCTTTGCCCTACTTTTCTTGGTTCAATGTGAACCAATGTCATCTACTCCTGTGGATCCCAGCACTTTACAACCAGCCAGCACACAACTGGCCAAAGCTGCACATATTTGCATGAATGAAATGCGCAGCCCTGGCACAATGGATGCGGCTTTACGAAATGCCGGATATTCCGCCCGCGAGACAAGACGCATCACATATTTCGAAAGCAACTCATTGCAACCCAGCCGGTCAGACCGAAAACAACGGCCAGGATCTATCTATATTTCCATAGAAAAATCCCGCGAACTGCCGATACCTTTCTGCGAGTTCGGTTACGGGTCGTACACGACGTTTGAATCCGTGAGCGCATTCACTGGCATGATCGAAAACCTGAAGAAACAAGGGTATCGTTTGCACCCTGAAAGCACAAAAAATACGCCAGTGCTGCTGCGCTCCGGCTTCGCATTTGTCTTCAGCGGCACTTGGACCGCCGGAACAAGCCGCATCCGCATCACAAACGCCACTGGCAGCTACTGAAGCGGCGTCAACGGTAACTCAACACCCGCCCGCTGGGGCTGACCACAAATTTGCGCACGCGGCTGAACCCCGGCGGGTTCAGATCCTCCAACGCCTGGTATGGACGTTGCGGCATGATCACCGCGCGGTCCATGGACGTGGCGCCAATGTCGGACACGCCGTGTTCTGCGAACATATCCAAGGCAAACACTTCGCGGTCCACGGACCCGAACCACCCTGATTTTTCCTTGTTCACCCGGTCTGACAACAGTGTCTCCACGGTCCAAACCAACGCCCAATCTTCGCCCGCTGGGGCCTGGGCTTGTTCCAAAACCTGGCGCAAGGGGCCGTCTTGTTCGGTGAAGGCGGATGAATACATCGGCCCCAGGTGGAACCGCCGCAGCTTCTTGGGGTGCAGATCGTCGAAATCCGCATCGAACCCCCGGGCGATGGTGATCAACTTCAAGGACCCCATGGCTTGGGCGATCAGATGGGCCTGCACTTCCGGCCAGCGACGATCATCTTTGGGCAGGGGCGTGCGCCCGCTGTCTTCCAGATCCATGATGTAAATCGTGGGCAGGTTCAGATCACTGTCATAAACAGCCCAGTGAATGCGAAACGCCCGGCGGCCATTGTCCAAATTCTCGACCCAGGCAATTTCAGGATCATTGCGCGCCCAGAACAAATCCCCCCGTACCATTTCTTCATAATACAGCCGCTGGGACATGGAATATTGCAGCTTGGTGGGAATTTCCTGATCGCCCACAATCTTGGCCACCATCTGTTCTTTCAGGGCTTGCTTGCTGGGCAAACTGGCCAAGTGTTTGCGCGCTTGGCTGGCATCCACGGCCATTTCCAACAGTTCTGCCGCGATGGGCAAACCGCTTTCGCGTTTGTCAAACGTCAACTGCCCCGCGCGGCTTGCCCGACCGGCAAACATGTATTTGTGGCCCAGCGCCCGGAAGGTGAACGTCAACGCCGTGACATACCGGGTCAGAATTTCCGTGGTGTCCTTGGACAACCGCCCTTCGGCTTCCATCACGCCCGCCACCCGCGCCAGATGGCCCGTGATGCGTTCGAACTTGTCGAAATACCGCCGGGTGCGGCGGGTGTTGGACAGATCAGAATGGTCTTGCTTTTTGGTCATGGGGTCAGGTGCCATCAACTGCCAAGAAATGTCCACCAGCCACCATCACAGATCACCCCGCCCGTTCCACCATCCTTTGCCCGCCACGATCGCGCCCATGGCAAAGAACAAGGCTGAGGCGATATAATCCCCCATGAACAACGTGGCAAAGCCGATGACAACGGCGAAAAAGATCATGATGAGGCGCGAACGGTCAAAACCGGGGGGAAGGGTCATGAAGGAAACCTGATCAATTTGGAGTATACATATTCATGTCCATGACCTTTTGAGGCGACGGTTGGCTTTGCCCTGCGGATGGCATTTCAGCCTCACTATATCCGGCCGTGAACCGATCTTTGTCGCCTGCCAAACGACGCAGGCGCCGCGCTTCGCGCAGCTTTCCGGCCCAAAGCGTAAAGGCCAAGAGCCAAAGCAAAACAGCCAAGCTGGCCGCAACAAAAACCCAAAGCAGACCGCCACCTAAGACAAGGCCCCACACCATTGGGCTTTTGAGTGGATTAACCCCAATCAAAGGTCACGACCCATACGCATTGCTGTCATGTTTTTCCACGATCTTGGCGAAGCGCCGGGCAAAGCGCTCGTCGGCTTTGGCTTTTTGTTCCAACACATCGCGGGCAAAGACCATGTGGTCTTCGTGGGATTCCAGCATTTCTGCCATGCGCTTGTTGGTGGCCGCCCCGATGCCCGCCATGGCGGCTTGGGCTTCTTGGTCTGTCTTCACGCCGATTTCGTTGATCCGGTGCGCCACGTCTTGTTGTTGCGCGGTTTTCAAGGATTTGGTCAGCGCGTCATACAGCACCACCCGTTGTTTGGTGTCGGTTTGCAACTTGTTGATCAGCACCATCTGTGTGGCCGCCTGGTTTTGCAAACTGTCCACCCAGGTTTTGCCCTTCTCAATATACCGTTCCAAGGTCTGGGAATTGGCCACCTTCACCTGTTCGGTTTGCACCAATTCGTTGTATTTGGCGTTCAATTCCGCCAGTTCGGTTTCCAACTTGGTGCGGGCAGCGGCGTCTGTTTCCACGGAAATCTTGTTTTCCAACGTGATGATCGCCGGGTCCATGCCTGAAATTTCAGCTTTGATCGCTTCCAATTCCCCCACCACCACTTCGCGGTCTTCCAAGGTGGACGACAGGTTGGCTTCCACCGATGATTTCTGATCGTTCAGGGTGGCCAACTGGCCTTCCAGGAGTTGAACAATGGTGTCGGATTTCGCAATCAAATCCTGCAACTTATCGTCAATGCTGGCGGACCGCAGGCGTTCTTGGCGCATGGCTTCTGACCGGCCCCGGCTGAAAATGCCGATAAAGCTTTCCATGCCGGTCTTAGATCGCAGTTCGTCAAAATCAGACTGAAACCCTGCCGTCACATCGTCCAGGCCCATAATCAATTCCGCGATGTTCGCGTTCATCAATTCCGTGTGCTGGTGCACATCATCCAAAGATGCGTTTTCGATATCCAAGGCAATGTCTTTGCCTTCACCCATCTTTTGGCGGGCGGTTTCAATGCGGCTGGTCAGCTCCGCGATTTTGGCCTGGCTGGCCTCCACCTGGGCTTGGGTTTCTGTCATCTGTTGCTCAAAACTCATCTGCATCCCTTTTTTCAATTCTTGATTTCTATATGGGCATTTTTTGCCAAATTACATCGGTTGTCACGCACAAATCCCAGCTTCCCCCCAGACACGCATACCGGTATCACGGACCCATGATTGAAACCATTGCCCCCTTATTGGCTGCCGCTGTGCTGATCGCTGTTTCTGCGGGTTTGGGTATTTTGCCCATGCGCAAAACCATCCAGATGAGCGAGGCCCGCCACGAATTGAAGCACGGCTCTGCCAGTTTTTTGCGCGCCATGTCCGGCTGGTTTTTCATCCTGGTTTGGATCGCGACCACCTGGTTTGTGGCCACCGTGCTGGGGGATTGGTGGATTACGTCAGATTGGAATGGGGCTGTATCGCGCGGCATCCGAAGGCTGGAAGTTTTGCTTCATGTCTTGGCGGCGTTCAGCAGTGACTAACGATACCCCCATCGCGCAGGCCAACTTGCAATGCACCAAATGTGCAGGTCAATGCACCTTTGACCCCGCCATGGGTCTGTTGCTGTGCGGCAGTTGCGGCACCGGGCATTTCATCGTTGTGGACGGCGCTGTCGATGCCGCCGCCGAACAGCATTACCACCCGGATTTGCCCCACACCGAACAACCCAAATTCAGCCCAGACCGCCCGTACCAATGCCAAACCTGCGGCGGGGAGGTGGTGTTTCAAGGGCAATCCATTTCCGAAAACTGCCCGTACTGTAACGGCGCTTTGGTGGAATGCCCCAGGGATGAAAGTTACCCCACATTGGGGCTGATCCCGTTTGCAGTGACCCGCCAAACGGCCCAATCCCAGGTCACGGCCTGGGGTGCTGCGCGCTGGGCGGCCCCGTCTGATTTGGGCGGCATCATCGCCAAAGGAAACGTGGCGGGAATCTATGTCCCGTTTTGGACCTTCGACAGCCAAGAAGCCGTGGATTACATCGTGCGGTATAAGGTCAAATCAGGCGACAAAACGTATTATCGGAGCAAGAAGGGATTCATGCGCACCTTCTTTGACGATCTTCTGGTGCCCGCCTCCCCCCATGTCACGCCGCTGATCCGCGACGGGATTTTGCATGAATTCAACCCCGAAACCTTGCGCCCGTTTGAAGCCGCGTACCTGGCGGGCTTTGCCGCCGAACGGCACCACCAATCGGTGCGCGAAGGCTTGGCGGCCAATGCCCAAGACAAAGACATTCTGTTGCGCAACCGGATCAAACGGCATTCGGGCAAAACGCGCATCACCAGTGTCAGTTACAAAACGGATACCACTGGTTTGAAATACCGCCGGATTTTATTGCCTGTCTGGATTTTGCATTACACGTATAACGGCAAATCCATGAAAGTTGTCACCTGCGGCATCCATGGCCGCACCTTTGGGGAACGTCCGTTTTCCATGGCCAAACTCTTTGGCATGGCCGCCGCTTTGGCGGCCGCTGCCACCGCGGTTGGGTTCTTTTGGGGGGCCGCGCAAATCTTCTGACGGCAGATCGTTATTCAGACGCGGGCACATCAAACAATTGCAACGCAGACACGGCCTGCACACCGCCCTGCAATTGCTGGGCCGACAGTTCCATCCCAGTCAGCGGGTCCAACGTGAAAGACGGCACCCGGATGTGCAGATAGTTTTTGACCAACGTTCCATCCTTCATCTGCATGTTAAAGAAGGCCACTTCCCCCACGCCGGGGCGGTCGTTGTACTGCGTGCAGTAAATCACAAACAGCATCACCCCCACGGGTGTGCCGGGCACAGCCTGGGGTTGGGCTGTTTCACAGGCTGCTGCAAAGCCTTGGATTTGACCACCAACATAGTCAATCAAGTCGCCGTCCAACCCAGATTCAGCGCTGATGGCATACAGCATGCCCCAATTGTCAAAACTTTCGCCTTTGCGAATGGTTTCAAAAATCATCTTGCGGGTGCCATTGGCCGTTTCCACTTCGTCTTGGAACACTTCGGCTTGGGTCAACAAATCGCCCGTCGTGGTCCAAGGCGGCGCCGCGAAGGACGACACCACGTTCAGCGTTTTCATGGTGATGCGCGGAATCTCTTGGGCGGTTCCAAAGGACGCGATCAAGATCAAAACTAAAGTGCCAAAAACTGATTTCATCATATCCCCATCGCCTTGGTTCAGGCGTTAACTTCTATTTGGTGCACATCGGCGATGTACGGCTTGTGTACAGGGTGTGCACGCCTTGTGCACAGCGAAATTGGCGTTAACCATTGCATCCATGAACGACGGAACGGCAGATATTTACGGCGGGGTTTTTGACAGCCAACCCCAGGTGTTTGCCCACCTGTGGGAAAAGGCCGGTCCAGGGTATATCGCCGATCGCGTGGAAGTGATTGCCAACCAAGACCCCACCCGAAGATTGCGCCATTGGTTCGCAGAAGACGACGCCCAAGCCATTGAAGATGAACTGGGCATGTTCACCACCTGTGTCATTGTTTTTGCAAACGCGGGCGTGGCCATCGGGGAAGGCACCGACCGCCTGGTGTATCTGGGCACCTTCGCCCCGTTACGCACCCTGCCCTAAAATAGCATTCATCAGCGGGCTGTCGGGATCTTGCAACCCATCAATCACATTGAAGTGGTGCTGTCCTGGTGCCACGGTCAGGTCCGTGCCCCACGCCGAGGCCAAGGTTTGGGCTTGGTCCAAAAAGGCGGGCCGTTCATCGCCGCCAACCCACGTGTGCACAGGCACATCATAGGTTTTTGCGTGCAAAGCCGGGCTTTCAGATTGGGCGGTTTGGGCATCCAGATTCAGTGTTTCATTCATCGTGGTGTCCAGCAACGGCTGCAAATCGACAACAGGCGAAATGGGCACAATATTGGCAATCCGCCCGGCCACATCATCAGACAAATGCCCGCCATTGGCCATGCGCGCCACCAAGTGCCCCCCTGCGGAATGGCCCGTCAAAACCAGCGGGCCACGCACATATGATGCTGCCTTTTCAATGGATTGCGCCACCATGGTGGTGATTTCTGGAATTGTGGCGTCGGGGGCCAAGACATATCCCGGCATGGCCACAGCCCAATCCCGCGCCACGGCGCCCGCGGCAAAATGGGACCAATCGGACCGGTCAAATCGCATCCAATACCCACCATGGACAAACACCATCAAACCAACCGCTGGTCCGGCAGGCACAAACAAATCCAACGCTTGGCGCGGATGATCGCCATAGGCCACGTTCAACCGCGCCCGCCCGATGGAGGCTTCGACCGCACGAAAATCCATGGCCGCCATGGGCCAATCTTCCAGGTATTGCTCTGACCCAGGGATAAAGGCCGCGTTGGCGTATGCATCGTCGTTTTTCATGGGCTGCCTTCCTGCGGGTGGACAAACGGGGTGCAAAATGGTCTGACGATCCGGACATTTTACCCCGGGGCACGCCACAATGCTTGATACCACAACTGATCTCAAATCCATGCTGAATGATCCATCCCTTTTGGAAACCCGCGCTTATATCAATGGCGCTTGGGTGGACGGGGCCGAAGGCACATACCCTGTGTTGAACCCTGCGCGCGGGGACGTTCTGGTGGAAGTGGCCAACCTCAGCCGGGCGCAAGTCGCTGATGCCATCGACGGGGCATATGTGGCGCAAAAAGAATGGGCCAAACGCACGGCCAAAGAACGGTCCGTCATTTTGCGCAAATGGTACGACCTGATGATGGCCAACCAAGCGGACCTGGGCCTGATCTTGACCGCAGAACAGGGCAAACCCCTGGCCGAAGCGGTGGGCGAAATCGCCTATGGGGCCAGCTTCATCGAATACTTCGCCGAAGAAGCCAAACGCGTTTACGGTGAAACCATTCCCGGTCACCAGGCCGACAAACGCATCACGGTGATCAAGCAACCCATCGGGGTCGCCGCGTCCATCACGCCTTGGAATTTCCCCAATGCCATGATCACCCGCAAAGCCGGGCCTGCCCTGGCAGCCGGCTGTTCCTTTGTGGCCCGCCCAGCAGAGGACACACCCCTTTCCGCCATTGCCTTGGGCGTTTTGGCTGAACGTGCGGGTATTCCTGCCGGGGTGCTGAACATCGTGCCATCCACGGCGTCTTCGGAAATTGGCAAAGAGTTCTGTGAAAACCACAAGGTCCGTAAGCTGACATTTACAGGATCCACCGAAGTGGGCCGTATCTTGCTGCGCCAGGCGGCGGATCAAGTGATGAAATGTTCCATGGAATTGGGGGGCAACGCGCCCTTCATCGTGTTTGACGACGCCGATATCGACGCCGCCGTGGAAGGGGCCATCGTGTGCAAATTCCGCAACAACGGCCAGACCTGTGTCTGCGCCAACCGCATCTATGTTCAGTCCGGCGTTTACGATGAATTCGCCAAAAAGCTGACCGCTAAAATCGAAGCCATGAAAGTGGGCGACGGGTTCACGGACGGCACGGCTTTTGGTCCGCTGATCAACATGCCCGCCGTAGAAAAAGTGGAACAACACATTGCAGATGCCAAAGACAAAGGCGCGGAAATTGTGCTGGGCGGCAACCGACACGAATTGGGCGGCACCTTCTTTGAACCCACCATCATGACCGGCGTTACCCACGACATGCTGGTGACCCGCGACGAAACATTCGGCCCCTTGGCGCCGTTGTTCAAATTTGAAGACGAAGACGAAGTGATCGCCATGGCCAACGATACCATCTTTGGCTTGGCAGGGTACTTTTATGCCAACAACCTGAGCCGCGTTTACAAAGTGGCAGAGGCGTTGGAATACGGCATCGTGGGCGTGAACACGGGCATCATTTCCACCGAAGTCGCCCCGTTTGGCGGCGTCAAACAATCGGGCCTGGGTCGCGAAGGCAGCCACCACGGCATCGAAGAATACATGGAAATGAAATACATCTGCATGTCAGTATAAATTGGGGCCACGCCCTTGCTGATCCAACAAAAAAGGCGGGGATGACCCCGCCTTTTCGTATTTCAAACCGTGTGGTTTGTCAGACTTCCACAGCTTCCACTTCAAGCTGTTTGTCCGACTGGATCTCAATCCGCCGGGGCTTCAGCGCTTCGGGCACTTCGCGGATTAGGTCGATGTGCAGCATACCATTTTCATGGCTGGCGGCGGTGACGCGCACGTGGTCTGCCAGGTGGAACCGTCGGTTAAACGCCCGCGTGGCAATGCCACGGTGCAGATAGGTCACGTTACCCGCATCATCGCCCTTACTGGCGGAAATATGCAGGGCGTTTTCCTTCACTTCAACGCTGAGTTCTTCATCGGAAAACCCGGCCACGGCCACGGAAATGCGATATCCGTCTTCGCCCGTTTTTTCGATGTTATAAGGGGGGTAGCTGGATTGGCCGGCGTCGTTGGACAATACGCGATCCATAAGATCGGCGATTTGGTCAAAGCCAACGGTGGCGCGGTGCAGCGGTGCAAAATCAAAATTACGCATGTCAGGTGTCCTTTCCTAAGCGACATAAACGTGCCTTCCCAAATGCGGGCAAGGCGGGATCAGGTCCCCGTTTGGGCAACCTGTTAGAAAAGGTGGGAACCCCAAGTTGGGGTTTCAAGGGTTATTGCCAAGGAAAAACGGGAATGCCCTGCTCATCCAGCAGGCCCTGCACCGCCCAAATCCGGTCCCGCGCCAGGGTGCCGATGGCCACGCGCTGACCGCGCCATTGGGCTTTGGCACTGACCACAGACAAAACGGCAGGGCCCATGGTGGTATTCACGATCACCGGCGCACCGGACGCGCCAAAATCTGCAAGACAATCAAAAATCATGACTGCACCCGGTTCGTCCAAAATGTTGCAGCGCCGCTGCAGGCCTGCGGTGGATTCACGGTTGCGGGCATAAGACACCACATCCACCTTATCGATCACATCCGAAGGGCCAATCAGCGGGAATGGCGGAATGGCCGGGGTATCAATGGGGCGGGTCAAAACCAACAGCGCCATGTCATATTGAATGCGTTCCACACCTGGATTGGACGAAAACTTGTATTGTGGGTGCACCGCAGATTGGATCACTCGGCGATAGGCCTTGGCCCGATTGCCCGTTAACCCGGCAAAGAATTCGAGCTGCAAGTTTGAAACGCGGCGGCCTTGATCATCAAACAGACAATGGGCTGCGGTCAAAACGTGGCGCGTGGACACCAATGTGCCTGTGCAAAACCCCGCCCCAAAAACATTGACCCGACCCACCGCCGCATAGGGCGACACTTGGCGCAACGTGGGCAAAGGTTTGATTTGGATTTGGGCCGCCGCCACAGCCGGAAGCACGGCCATAAGAAATGCCAAGATGAATCGCATGTGCCTGCCCCAGTTTGCGTGCTGCCCTTGTATCGAAGAAACAAGTCGTTTCCAAATCACATTCGGCCCTGGCCGCCATAATTTTTCATGACATTCCCTGGCCGCCACATTAAGCCAGACCCATGGCAAATTTGGTTCTTTCGTCCCTGACATTCCTGGATTTCTTCGCGGTTGCTTTGACTGTGCTGGCTTGGATCGGGGTTGGGTGGATCATTGAAAACCCACCCGCGTCGCATCCATCGGTCACCAAATTGGTGGCAGAATACCGCCGCGATTGGATGATCGTATTTATGAACCGCACCCCGCGGATCTTTGATGCGCAGATCTTGAATGGCCTGCGCCAGGGCACATCATTTTTTGGGTCCACCAGCATTTTGGCCATCGGCGGCTTGTTGGCCTTGATCGGCAATCCCAGCCCGTTGCAATCGGTGAATGAAGCCTTGGAATTGGGCCCTGCCAGCACGCTGTTGTGGCAAACCAAACTCAGCTTTGTGGGGTTCTTTTTGGTGATGGCGTTTTTGAAATTCGTCTGGGCCAACCGCCTGTTTGGATATTGTTCGATCATCATGGCGTCTGTGCCCAATGATCCTGAACATCCACGCGCCGTGCCACGGGCCAAAATGGCTGGGGAAATCAACATTCGTGCCGCGATGAATTTTAACCGTGGGCTGCGGGCAATGTATTTTGCCTTGGCCGGTTTGGCGTGGTTGGTGCACCCTTGGGCCTTGGTGGTGACCTGCACCCTTACGGCCCTGACATTGCTGTTGCGCGATTTCCGGTCTTTGTCGCGCGAATTGATGCAAGAACGCGCGGCAGAAACGCTTTAATCCTTCGCGCGCCCTTCGCGCAGCCATGCCAGAACCGCAAACGCCGCAGACAGCAACAACCACAACCAGGCGGGCAATATCGGCGTCAAAGATGCCGTTTGTACGGCTTGCGCCCCACGGGGGGTCAGACCCACCCACCCCCGGCCAGCCGCCGGGCGGCCCGGGCGCACATCCCGCAAACGGGGCATACCATCAGAAATCCGCACAAAGCCGCCTTGGGTGGCATCCACCACTGGGGCCAGCACATCTGGTGTGGCCACGGTTTGGGCGAATTCCCGGGGGCTGGGCGGCCCCATGGCCCCCACCACCGACAAATCGCCCGAAAAGAACCGATATAACCCAAACGGGCCTTCCGGCAGAACCGCTTCGAACCGCCCCGGGCTGATTTGCGTTAACTCCAGCGTGCCCGTTGTGCCGTCGGGCGCTTCATAGTCCACAACCCCGTCCCCCGGCACGGATTGCGCCAAACTGCGCCGCACGATGCGCAAGCCCGACCCTGTTTCTTCGGACCACAAGGCTTCTTCTTCCAGTTCGGGTTCTTTCATCATCCAATGGGACAAGCGGCGCAGCAATTCACGTTGCGGCCCGCCGCCCTCGAACCCGCGATCCCACAGCCAGGCATGATCACTGGCCAACAAGGCCACACGCCCGTCACCCACCCGGTCGGCGATCAGCAAGGGCGCATCATTGACCCCGGTCATGATCACATCCCCGGAAATGGCGTCCACCTCCACCTGGCGCATCCACCGGCCCCACGGACCGCTTTCTTGTTCCAGATTTTCCGTAATCGGGTGGCGTTGGCCCAGGTCGGATATCGCGGGCATCACGCCTTGTTCAAACACACGGGCGGTCGGGGCGCCGGGCAAAATATCCCCCAAGGGTGATCGGTACAGGCTTTCGGGCCCTGCGTAATCTGGCCCAGCACTGACCAACAAGGCCCCGCCCCCCCGCACATAATCCGCGATATTTTGGAAATAGATTGCGGGCAGTAATCCCCGGCGGCGGTACCGATCAAACACGATCAAATCAAAGTCGTCGATCTTTTCTAAAAACAACTCCCGCGTGGGAAAGGCGATCAGCGCCAGTTCGTTCAGGGGCGCGTTGTCGAACTTGCCGGGTGGGCGCAAAATGGTGAAGTGGATCAAATCCACGGAGGTGTCCGATTTCAGCAGATTGCGCCAAGTGCGTTCCCCAGCGTGCGGTTCGCCCGACACCAACAACACCCGCAACCGATCCCGCAAACCGTTGATGCGCAGGATCGATCCATTGTTGCGATCCGTGATTTCCCCTGGGGCGGCGGGCGTGGACAGTTGCAAAACATTCACCCCCCCGTGGGGCAATTGCAGCCGCACCGTCATGTCGCGCCCGATGGGCAGGGAAAACACTTGGTCAGGGCCACCGTCCACCGACAACACCAAATCCGCGCTGCCCGCATCAGGGGCAGCCCCCGTGTCATCGATGCGCACCGTCACCTCCACACCTTCGCCAAGAATGGCAAAGGCTGGCGCGTTTTTCACCACCAAACGGCGGTCCCAATCTTGGGGTTCGCCTGTCAAAAACACATGCACTGGCGCGGGCATATCGGGGGCCAAGGCCACGTCATGGATGTGCCCGTCCGTTACAATGAAGATGCCCGCCACCTGGTTGCTGGGCACGGTCCCCAAGGCATCCACCAAAGCGGCCATCAAGGCCGTGCCGCCTTCGCCCGGGGCGTCGCCCACATCCACCAGGCGCAAGGTGGTGTTGCCCCGTGCGTCCAGGCGGGCGCGAATATCGTCCAATGCGGTTTGAATTTGCGCCGGGCGGGTGCTGATCTGCTGGCTGGAACTGCGATCCACCGCCACAAAGACGATGTCCGGCAAAGCGGTGACATCCCGTTCCACCCACAACGGGTTTACCAAAGCCGCCAGCACCATCGCTGCAGCAAGCCCGCGCAAGGGCCAGCCTTTCAAGCCCCGTGCTGCGGCCAGGGCCACGATGCACATCGCCACCACAGCAAACGCCGCCAGGATCGGCCGGCCCATCAAGGGCGCAAAGGAAATATCGCCCATCATTGCCCCATGCGTTCCAGAATATCGGTGGCATGCAACTGGTCAGATTTGTAGTTCCCGGTCAGAACGTACATCACCAAATTCACCCCAAACCGTGCCGCCAATTCGCGCTGGCGGTCCCCTTGGAACCCCCGTCCGATGGGAAACATCGGCGCCCCTGCACGATCAATGGCCCAGGCAGCAGCCCAGTCGTTGCCACCGATGATGATGGGCGACACGCCATCGTTGGTGTTGCGAAAGCCGATGCCTTCGGTTTGCGCGGTGTTGGGGGCGGCTTCCACCCAAACCCGCCCGCCAATGTGGCGGCCAGGAAAATCCTGCAGCAGATAAAAAGACCGCGACAGCACGTGGTCTTGGGGCACGGGTTCCAACCGGGGTAAAGCCAGGCGGCTGGCGATCCGTTGCAAACTGCGCCCTTCCGCCGTGACCCCCTGCCCCAGCCCGGCAACATTGCCATCGCGGGTGTCAAAAACGATCATCCCGCCGGACTTCAAATACAGGTTCAAACGGTTCACCGCTGCATCAGAAAGCGCGGGAAAATCAGGCGTAACAGGCCAGTAAATCAGCGGGAAAAACGCCAGTTCATCGGTGGCCAAATTCACCCCAACGGGATCTGCAGGTTCCACCGATGTGCGCTGAAACAGGGTTTGCGACAGCCCCACCAGGCCCGCGCGCGTGGCGTCATCCACCCGGGCATCCCCGGTGATCACATGGGCAAACACAACTTCGGTCGTGAATGCGATGGCATCTGCATCCTCTTGGGCATCGGCCCCTTGGGGCAACGCGCTGAACGCCATCAACACAATGGCGGCCCGTGCCACATTGGCGAACCGCCCCGTCAGGGCCAAGGTGGCCAGCACGTCAAAGGCCAGCAAAACCAAAGCCAACATCAACAGATACGGCATCAACGGCACAGCAGAATTTGCCATCGCCGCCCCCGCAACCACCCCTGACGGCAGCGATACTGCCGCCAGTTCAGCCCCCACCGCATGGCGGGCAAACTGGCGGTCATCCAAAGTGTAGAGCCCGGGGGGCGTGTCAAAATTTGAGGGACCTGCCAAAGCCCCTGCCGCCACGGCGGCCCTGTCCGGGGCCAAAGCCAATGTCCCATCTGCGGCCAAAACGCTTTGAACGGTCAACAGTGTTTCTGGTGCCAAGTCTGCCACATCAGCCCCGGCAATTTGCAAGGTTAAGCGCTGGATTATATCCACGAACAATCCCGAAATTGGCAGATTGGACCAGTCCGCATTGGCCGTGACATGGAACAAGGTGATGGACCCGTCCCCCACTTGGGCCTGGGTGACCAACGGGGTGCCGTCTTCCAATTCTGCAATCACTGCCCCTGCCAAATCGGGGCCGGGTTCCGCCAAAACTTGGGATGTGATGGTCACTTCCGCAGGTGGGATTAACCCTTCAAAGGGCGTGCCTGGGCCAAAGGCCCGCAACCGCTTGGGGGATCCCCAAGACATGGCCCCGCCCAACGTGCGGCCCCCTGCGCGCAACCGCACTGGCAACAACGGGTCGGCATCCGTGCGGCCCACTTCTGCTGCGGCCAATTGTGGCCCAGCAAAGCGCACCAACTGGCCACCCCCCAACACCCATTCGATCACGTCGTCCGCCCCGGGCACATCTGCCATGTCCGTCATCACGATGACATCCGGGTTCGCCTGCAACAGATCCCCCAAAGTGCCCGTCAGGATGGTGGTATCTTCCACCAAGGCTTGCCGCACATAATGGTCTTGGGACAACAACGCCGCCCCTTCGCTGGCCTGCGCCGCACCGGTGAAGATTGCAACTTCCTGGCGGCGCAACGCATCATCGGCCAAGGCAACAGCGCCCGCGTGGCGGTGGCCATCCAGATCAAACCGGGTGATGCGGGCCAGAACCTCGGCCGGTAAATCAAAGGTGGCGGTGGCGGTGGGGTCCCCTTCGCCAAAGCGTGCGGGGGACCGGGCCAATTCTTGAACGGCACCGCCCGGGGTCGTGCCCGTGGCCACTACCCATTTTTCCAAAGCACCGCCCGCGTTCAGGCGCAAAACGGGCAAGTCCACCGCTTTGCCCTGCACTTTGGCCTGCCCCAAGGCATACACCGGGGCATCTTGCCCCAAAACAGACACAGGCCCCCGCGCGGCCAGGGCCGCCATAGCGGCGGCTTGGCCTGGGAATTCCACAGGGCTGGCGATCCAGGTGGTGGTAAAATCGCCGTCAGCGGGCAAACGGTCCAGAACGGTGTAATCTGGCCCCCAGGATGCGGGGGCGGCCCCGCCCGCCCGGGTGGCGGCAGTCATCCCCGATTGGAACGAAATGGTGGCCTGATCCATGGGTTGGGACAAATTCACAAACGCCGTGGCACGCCCCTGACGGGCGGCACCCGCCAAAACTGTTTGCGCTTGATCTGTCCGATCTTCCCAATCGGTCACTTCGGCCCAACTGCCGTCCATCACCACCAACAAAGGCCCTTTGTCAGACCCGGCGGTGGTGGGGTTAAAGATCGGGCCGGCAAATCCGACGATCAGGGCCAAAACGGCCAAACAGCGCAACAGCAACAACCACCATGGGGTGGTGGCGGTTTCAGCCTCGTCATCCTTCAGGCCCAGCAACAAGGCCACGCCGGGGAACCGGTGGCGCACCGCGGCAGGCGGTATGGCGCGCAACAAGAACCATAGGACCGGCAAGGCCAGTGCCACCAGCAACAAAAGCGGGGTCGTGAATCCAAAGGCACCCAATGTGAACATCAAACAGGCCCCAACATGCCGCAGGCCCAAATCAACGCATCGCGGGTGGGTGTGTTGGTGACATGCACGTGCATGTGCCACCCAGCGGTGGCCGCCATGCGGGCCAGCGTGTCTTGGCGTTCGGCCAAAGCGGCTTGGTATTGGTCCTTCAAAGACGCCGCTTTTTGTGTCTCAAATTCCAACGCCCCGCCCATGGATTGAAACAAGCTGCGGCCCCGGAACGGAAACTCCAATTCCGCTGGATCCAGAACCATGATCAACGCGCCTTCTACACGGTGGCGGGCCGCACTGGCCAAAAACGCCTGGACCCCGGCGATATCGCCCATGAAATCCGACACCAGCACCGCTTGCGCCCCGCGCCGCAGCCCGACTGGATCAGGGGCCACAAATTCATCCGCCCCATCATCGGCGCAAAGATAGGCGGCCAAACGATCAAACTGCAAGTTGCCCGGTTTGGCCGGAACCCCCAACCCCGTGGTGCCCACACTTTCGCCCGCGCGCAGGGCCGCATCCGCCAAAGCCAAGGCCAGCACTTGGGCCACATCCCGCTTGGAGGTGCCGCCACTGGCGTATGTCATGGACAAAGACGGATCGACCCAAAGCTGCAGGCTTTGTGCAACCTGCCATTCCTTTTCTTGAATAAATTCATCATCCGACCGCCCCGATCTGCGCCAATCCACAGCATTGGCGGCATCGCCTGTCTGGGCAGGACGATATTGCCAAAACGATTCCCCCAAGCCCGCACGGCGGCGTCCGTGGGCCCCCCACACCAAAGTGGCCGCCAGTTGACGGGCACGCACCACCAAGGCGGGTTGCCCCGCAGCCAGTTCTTTGGCGGCGGTGGGGGGTGTTGGGGCAGGTATGGTCACGCGGCGACCTGTGCCCCCAAGGCATCTTCCACCACTTGGGCGATGACATCCGTTTGCACCATGCCCTGCGCCCGGGCCGCAAACCCCAAGGCCATGCGGTGGTTCAAAACGGCCGGGGCCATGGCGCGGATATCTTCCACCGATGGGGCCAACGACCCGCGCAACAACGCCTGGGCACGCACACCCAAGGTCAACGCTTGGGCCGCACGGGGACCAGGGCCCCAGGCCACATGATCCCGCACCACCGCCGGGGCAGACGGATCATCGGGGCGGAACATGCGCACCAAATCCACGATCTGATCCAACACTGCGGCCCCCACGGGCATTTGCCGCACCAAGGCCTGGGCCGCCATCAAACTGTCGGCAGTGAAAACGGGGGTAACGTCCGCTTCTGCCGTGCCGGTTGTTGCCAGAATAATATCGCGTTCGGTGTCACGGTCAGGATACGGCACTTGGATTTCCAACAAAAACCGGTCCAGCTGCGCTTCGGGCAAGGGGTATGTGCCTTCTTGTTCCAAGGGGTTCTGGGTGGCCAACACGTGAAACGGTTGCGCCAAAGCCCGCGTTTGGCCCGCAATGGTCACAGCCTTTTCTTGCATGGCCTGCAACAACGCAGACTGGGTGCGCGGGCTGGCGCGGTTAATCTCATCGGCCATCAACAACTGGCAAAAAACAGGGCCTTCCAAAAACCGGAAGGACCGTGTGCCATCAGCCGCGGTTTCCAACACTTCGGACCCCAAAATATCTGCGGGCATCAAATCCGGGGTAAACTGCACCCGGTTGCCATTCAGCCCCATGACTGTGGACAACGCTTCCACCAACCGGGTCTTGCCCAGCCCGGGCAAACCAATCAGCAACCCGTGCCCGCCGCACAGCAAAGTGGACAACACCAGGTCCACGACCCGGGTTTGCCCGATGAACACATTCCCCACACTGGATCGCGCTTGCGACAGGGTATCGCCCAAGACCTCAATCTCTTGGACAATATTTTCGGGATTGGACATGACGCGGCTCCTGAATACTCTATGATAGTACACCTAACGTGCCAGAGCAGGATGGCAAAATCTATGTCAGGACAAAACATCGTGAAGCCAACCGCCGAAAGTTTGGCACAATCGGCCCAAGCCGCCGGAAAAGGGCGCGGATTACCGCCCGTTCACCTGTGGAACCCTCCATTTTGCGGCGATCTGGACATCCGGATCGCGCGCGATGGCACGTGGTTTTATTTGGGCACCCCCATTGGACGCCCCCCCTTGGTGAAATTATTCGCATCGATTCTTAAAAAAGAAGACGACAAATACTTCCTGGTCACCCCGGTGGAAAAGGTGGGCATCACCGTGGATGACGCCCCGTTCGTGGCCGTGGACTTCAACCAGGTGGATGGAAATTTGGTGTTTGAAACAGGTGTCGGTGATTTTGCCACCGCCGGACCAGACCACCCCATCCGCGTGGTCCGTGACGACGAAACAGGGGAGCCATCGCCATACGTGTTGATCCGCGCGAACCTGGAAGCGCTGATTGACCGCAAGTCGTTTTACCGCCTGGTGGATTTGGGTGTGACGGAAACCCTGGACAGCGTGGATTGGTTCGGCGTCAGGTCAGGCGGACAGTTCTTCCCGATTATTGAGGCAAGCGAATTGGGGTGATGGGTGGTGGGTTTTCACCCACCCGCCGAAACACGCTGTCCCCCCTTTTACCGGTCCACGCTGTTGATCACGCCGTCCAAAAACAACATCCGCGGCTCTGGCCGCGTGTATCCCAACATGCCCGTAGTGGCGACGGTCATGGCGTTGAAATCAAAAATCATCGTGATGAAATCTGGCCGGTCAGCTTGGACCCAAGACATCAAGAAAACGTCAGGGCTGATTTCACGCGCCGAATAGGGAATTTCGCTGTCAGAATTGCCCGTACGGGCCCCGGCGATCCATTCGTATTGTCCAAGCCCGTCTGCAAATGAAACGCGCATGCGCGCTTCCGAATTATTGTAAGTCCAATCAATTGTGGTGCCATCCAGGCTGTGGTCGCCCGTGCCATTTTGCGCCCATGCGCTGACAGCCAGGGCCTGCAAAGCCAGAAAAACCAAAAGAGGCTTCAGAATTCGTGTTGCGTGCAGCATCCTACATCATCCTTTCAAAAACGGCGCATCAGCCAGGACGATACCATGTGCCAAATCCAAAACAGATGCAACTTTTGCGGGAAATTTACGCCATTGCGCCGTAGACGTGCGGCCAAATATCAAACAGTGGTCACCGCTGCTTTTGGGCCATCATGTAAACTTCGGTGCCCGTTTCGTCATCCCAGCCATGATCGCTTCCATCTGGTTTTCGCTGCCCATCAGGTCCGCCTGCAGCGCGCCTTCGGTGGCCAAGGCAGCATCGGCATCCATGCCCCACGTGCTGTCCACCAACGTTTTTGACGCCGCCACCGCATCGGGGCTGCGGGTGGCGATTTCCGCCGCCAAATCCTGCGCATGGCCCATGGGATCGTCGGACACATGGGTCACCAGACCCACCGCCAAAGCCTCAGCCGCCGTCATCATCCGCGCGGTCATCATCAGTTCCTTGGCCTGGTCTGCGCGCATCAATTTGGGCAGCGATTGCGTGATCCCCATGTCCGGGATCAGCCCCCATTTCGCTTCCATAATCGAAAACCGCGCATCCGGATGGGCGATGCGAATGTCCGCCCCCAGCGCCAGTTGCAGCCCAGCGCCGATGCACACCCCTTCAATGACCGCGATCACCGGCTGCGGCGTGGCGGCCAGGGACATGGCGGGTGCTTGAAAGAAATTTGGCGTGGGGCCGCGCATGATGGCGCGAATATCGTCCAGCTTTGGCAGTAAGGATTGCAAAAACCCCAGATCAATTCCTGCGCTAAAATCCCCACCGGCCCCGCGCAGGATCACGCTTCGCACGGTCCGATCTTGGCCCAATTCAGCCATGGCCTTGGGAATGTCCGTTAGAACCGCCTCGTTCAGGGCGTTCTTCTTTTCCGGGCGGTTCAAGGTGACGGTGGCAAGGCCCCCATCGCGGGTGATGATCAGATGTTCCATGGGGCGATGATACCCCAATCCCGGCACAGGGAAACCCTTACGTTGCGGCCCATGTCCCTTGGGCCAAACCATCCAGACCCCACGGCCCAATCCGCACCCGGATCAGCCGCAGCGTGGGGTGCCCCACATGGGCTGTCATGCGCCGCACTTGGCGATTGCGCCCCTCCGAAATCGTGATTTCGATCCAAGTATCCGGCACCGATTTGCGCACCCGAATGGGCGGATCGCGCGGCCACAACCAATCCGGTTCCGGCACCATTTGCACATCCGCGGGCCGTGTGGGTCCATCTTTCAACGACACCCCTTGGCGCAAAGCATCCAACGCCGCACTGTCCGGCGTTCCTTCCACCTGCACCAAATAGGTTTTCTTCATCTTGGCTTTGGGATTGGCGATCTTGGCCTGTTGCCGCCCATCGTCTGTCAGCAACAGCAACCCTTCGCTGTCGCGGTCCAACCGCCCCGCTGGATAAACACGCGGCACGTCGATGTAATCGGACAACGTGGCGCGCGGGCTGTCCCCCATGGACTTGTCCGTGAACTGGGACAACACGCCCCAGGGTTTGTTAAACCGGATCAGCACGACAACGCTTGGTCCAAATCAGCCCACAGATCATCCACGTCTTCCAACCCAATGGACAGACGCAACAACCCTTCGGGAATGCCCGTGTGCGGTTCAATTGAATGGCGGTGTTCCACCAAACTTTCCACACTGCCCAATGACGTGGCGCGATGGAAAATTTCCATTTTTCCCGCCGCCGCCAATGCCGCAGCGGCCCCACCTTTCACCACAATGGACAACAGCCCCCCAAACGCGGACATTTGACCCCTGGCAATGCCGTGGCCTGGGTCCGATGGCAGACCAGGATACATCACCTGGTCCACCGCATCATGGCCCGCCAACCGCGTGGCCAAATCCATGGCTGACGCAGACATCCGATCCACCCGAAGGGGCAGCGTCCGCATCCCGCGCACCAGCAACCACGCCTCAAACGATCCCAGGATCGCACCGCCCGCCGCGCGGTCGCGCAGCATGGTTTGCCACATGGGATCGTCCACCGCATTGGTGCTGACCACCCCCGCCATCAAATCCGAATGCCCGTTGATCGCTTTGGTGGCGGAATGCAGCGCGAAGTCGGCACCGTGATCCAACGCGCGGGTCAGAATCGGGGTGGCCGCCGTGCCATCCACCACCAACTTGCCCCCTGCCGCGTGGGTCAATTCTGCGGCTTGCGCAATGTCCGTGACGCGCAACCAAGGGTTCGACGGGGTTTCGATCATCACCAAGGCGGGCGAATGTTCAGATATAAGGGAGGTGAGGGTTGAAGGCACACTCAAGTCACCTTCCACCAATGTCAGCCCCATCCGGGCTGCATTTTGGCGCAACCAATCGGCGGTCCCCCAGTAAATCTGCGATTGCAGAAGAACCGTGGAACCGGATGGAACCGCACGAAGCAGACTGGCAATCGCCGCCATCCCACTGGGGTGAAGCTGGCTTGCCGCCGCGTTTTCAAACTGGGCCAATAAATCTTCGGCCACATCCACGATGCTGGTGCCCGCCCGGGCATAGCTTCTGTTTTCGTGGATCAGGGCATAGTCCCGGTTACGGGCAAACGTGACACCGGGTTGTAAAGGCGGGGTTAATGCGCCATCCGCCGCGTTAACGAAGTGACCCGCCTGGGCGGCAATGGTGTGGGGGGAAAGGGGGCGTTTTATCATGCCCCTGGGTGTATGGTGTTTGACGCCGAAGGTTAAGCTTTGTCTTGCGCCGTGGCTTCAGTTTCCACTTCAACCACTTCGGTATCCGTAAGGTCCGGGTCCGCCTGATCTTCACTGATGTCTTCTTCGGCCACAGCCCGCAAACGGTCCTTCACCTTGGTTTTGATGTCTTCCATCAAATTCGACCCAGGGCTTTGATTTTGCACCATCATTTTGGCCATGGGATGGGCTTTCACCACCCCGTCTGCCACCAGTTGGTTCAGATAAGATTTTGCGGTTTCCGCAGGAACATTCAGCATGGTTTGCAACGCACGCGGTGTGCATTCGCCATGCAGACTGTTCATATAAACCGCCCAATATCGCGCTTGGCTGGGCACGGCCACAGCCGCGGGTTTGGCCGCTGCCAAGGCGGAGGTTGGCATCATCGGCAAGGTTAACGCCGCACCGATCATTTGCATAAAACTGCGTCTTTTCATGCCGTTCAACGTAATGGCCTGTTGATGCAGTTTCCAGGGGGAAACCATAAAGATATTGCCCCGGCCGGGTTTCCCAGTGATATCTGGGGTCTACAGAAAGGCACCCCATGAAGGCTGTTGTCACCACCATCTTCCTTGGCCTCTGGGCCGCTGCGGCCCTGGCCCACCCTGTGCCAATGATCCAATATCTTGTGGAAGATGGGGACGTTGCCACAACATCTGCAGGGAACGCGACAGAAAACAGCCAATTCGCCATTGCATCAGTGGGCAAATTATACACTGCCGTGGCCCTGGCCCGATTGGTGGATCGCGGCTTGGTTTCCTTTGAGGACCCTTTGGAAAATTGGCTTGATCCGGATCTGATCCGCAGCCTTGACGCGCAAAACATTACCATCGCCCAAACGTTAACAATGACCACCGGTTTGCCAGACTATTACACCGGGGATTTTATTGACGATGCCTTGGATGGTGCGCCAAAAACCACCCACGCCGCAGGTGCTTTGTCTTATGCGTTTGGGGACCGCACCCTGTTCCGGCCAGGGCGGCGATTTGACTATTCCAATACCAATTATCTGCTGGCCCAACTGGTGTTGGAAGCCGCCACGGGAGACGGCTATGCCACTGTAATTAAACGTGAAATTATTGAACCCCTGGGTTTAGACGGCACCTTTGTCTTTGGCAGCCAACCGTTGCCAGCGGCGTTTGTGACGGGCCATTCAGGCCGACAACATATACGCGATTATTATACCGGGACTGGGTTTGGCGATGGCGGCCTTATCGCCACCGCGCCGGATGTTGCAGCATTTTACCGGGCCGTATTTTGGGACAAAAAATTGTTAACAAAAAGCACACTGAAACGCTTGATGCATGACCCCATCGGCAAAGGATACGCCATGGGGGTCGAGGTGGATGGCACATTCATCGGTCATTCTGGCGGCGATTTGGGGTTTGCTTCGGATGTCCGCATGGACCTGCAAACCGGCGCCATCGCCGTTGTGTTGGTGGCCGATGAAAACGGTGACACTTCCTGGTCGGAAGACGTTTTGCGTTAAGTTATGTCGTCCAAATCGTGGCGCTGATCACAGAAGTCACAGATAATTTCCGCCCGCAAATCCCGCAGCACTGGCGGCACTTCACGCTGGAAAATATTATATTTTTCAATGCGTTGCATCATATTTGGCTGCTTGGCTTGGGGCAGCAACGCCGATGGCGACAGAACACCTTGCGCCACGAAACCCGACACCACCCGCTGCGCCTGGGCTGCGGACACATTCATGGCAATCTGCACCCCGCGCACGGGGGAATGGCCGGGCAACTTGGCAAAATAGGACGCCCAAAATTGCGCCGCATTGGCCGGCACCGCCGCTGCCGCAGGGGTCATGGTGGCACCTGGCAAAGCAGGAACAGCCAAAGCCGCAAGGCTGGTTTGAAGAAAAGCACGTCGTTTCATATCAATCACATGGGAATGGTGGCCCAGATTTTTGAGGGGGAAATCACACCCCAAATTCCACCAACGCCCCTACATTCGGCAGTTGGACCCCTGGCCTGCGTCCAATTCCTGCCGTGGAAATCCAAGGGTTAAGCCATTGAATTCAATCACAAAACCACCATTCGCCCAGGACCAGGTTCCTGCACCCTTGGCCGTGGACAGCACGTCACAAGATTTACCCACATAAATGATTTCGGGGGCTTCTTCCCATTGGCTGTTGGCACCGTCTTCTTTGTAAATGGACACCGGGTGCTTGGATGTCAGGACAATCCCGTTTGCATTGGGCTTTCCCGTAAATATTTGCCCGTTTGACGCATGGTATTCGGGGCCTTCCGCCAAGACAGATGTTGCGTAAACGATTGAAAACACTGCGATTTTTACGATGTTGACCATGATCCACCCCCAGCTTTGGTTTCCCAATGTATGCGCGGGTGCATGCCGGGTTCAAGCCATGTCTTGAGGCATATCTTCCACTTGATGTTCACAATCACACGTTATCGGCTTGCGCAAATTCCGCAGAGGTTCTGGCACATCATCAAACACCTTGCGCGTTAACCTTTGCGGCAACTTCACAGCGGGTTTGACGATATTTCGCCCCGCGCTGATGGTGTTTACCGCCGCCACCGCAGGGGAATACCCCCCAGTGGCCACAGACCGCATCACCAGGGCCTTTGCCTCGGCCAAGGACACAACGCCAGATGACTGCGCCGCTTGCAACGCCGCATGCCCCTGGGGCGTGGCAAAATAGGACGCCCAATACCGCGCCGCGATGCCCATTTTGGGGGCCGCCGTGGGGGCCAAAGGCATGGCTGGCAACGCCGGCGCAAGACTGGCCGCCAGGGTGGTTTGCAGGAATGTTCGTCTGTCCATGGGTGGGAATATGGGGGCGCTTAGGGGGTTTTACGAGGGGGAAAGTGG
>JAHDCP010000032.1:23104-24227 GCA_020629775.1 Planktomarina sp. | reverse complement strand
TGCCGCTTTTCCTTGCGTTTGCAATGCTTTACGCCGCCACGCTGACCCCGTCTGCTGACTGGATTAACCCCTTTTCGCTGGGTGGACGTTTGGGTGATGAGGCGCTGACAGTTATATTGTACATCGCACCTGGATCCCCTGGCTTTATGGCCAACCTGTGTTCCGTTGTGTTTGGGGTGGCGACCGTATGGTCAGGCCTGTTCGTGTGCGGTGTGACAATCGCAGAATGCCAGATTGCATTTCGCAAGTTCATTGCTTGGGGTTGCGTAGCGGTGGCCATGGCCGTGGCTTGGTGGGCCACGTTCCGCGGAACAGATTTCAAGGGTTTGACCCGTTGGACAGAACCAGCATCCCCCTTTGATCAAAAAGAAGATTTTACCGCGGCCCCAGCCCAGGCCACTGCGGCACCAACAGTTGTGCGTGCGCAATACACAGCACCGGTTACGCCGCCAGTGGCACCGACAATGATGGCTGCACCACAGCCGGTTGCGGCACCTGAAGCCCCCATGATGGTGGAAGAACCCACAGTGCGGCAGTCCATGTTTGCGCGCATGCCGTCATTGTTGAAACGTGATCCACAGCCAGAACCCGAAGCGGTCCAATCGCCTGTGCAAAGTGCCGTCAGTCATGCGGCCCCGGCCAGCGATGATCGGATCAAACAGCGCATCGCAAACGCGATTAACGCAAAATATGCAGCACCAGCGCCAACGCCGGCATCGCAAGGGCGGATGGAACCGCAAGTGACGCGCCAAACCCCTGGTCCAGACCCGATGATTTTGGCAACGCCAGTGGCGCCTATGATGCAGGCAACGATGGCAGAACCAGCACAAGCGGCTGAACCCGCCTTTGCGCCCATGCCAGAAGGGCCATCTGCAGCTCAGGCCCCGGCTGATCCATCGCCATTCATGGCCATCGGCGAAGCCCCGGTGAACGAAGCCCCGATGATTGCAGTAGAAGATGACAATCTGTTCGATGATGCTTTTGATGAAGCGGCGCCAGAGTCAGCCTATTTGCAAACGGTGATGACACAAGAACTGCCGCAAGTTCCTGTGGCGACGGCAGTGCCAGCAGTGGAAATTCAACCAGCACCAGCACCAGCACCAGCACCAGCACCAGCACCAGC
>JAHDCP010000032.1:0-23004 GCA_020629775.1 Planktomarina sp. | reverse complement strand
GATGCAGATGGCAGAAGTTGCAGCCCCCGTTACGGCACCAGCCCCGGCCGCACCACAGCAGCCCGCTGCAGCACCTGCTGCCGCGCCGGTGAAAGAAACTTTAACACCCATCGTGGAACCGGTGCATCAACCTTTGATCCGCCCCCGGTCCCCCAAGCCGACGCCGCCTTCTAAACAAGCCGTGGCCGAAGCAAATCCTGCGTTGAAATTCGAGGCACCCACACCAGCCGCCTATGAACCACCACCGTTTTCATTGTTGATGAACCCGGAAAACATCGAACGTCATGTTCTGTCCAATGAAGCGTTGGAAGAAAACGCGCGGATGTTGGAAACGGTTTTGGATGACTATGGCGTAAAAGGGGACATCGTTTCTGTACGCCCTGGCCCAGTGGTAACCATGTATGAATTGGAACCAGCCGCGGGTTTGAAAGCCAGCCGCGTTATCGGTTTGGCCGATGATATCGCCCGGTCCATGTCAGCCTTGGCAGCCCGCGTCAGCACAGTGCCTGGGCGGTCTGTGATCGGCATTGAATTGCCCAATGACAATCGTGAGATTGTGGCCCTGCGGGAAATTCTGGGGTCACGTGATTTTGGCGACGGTTCGCAAAAACTGCCGCTGGCCTTGGGCAAAGATATCGGTGGCCAACCCATCGTGGCGAACTTGGCGAAAATGCCCCACTTGTTGATTGCGGGAACCACCGGTTCCGGTAAATCCGTGGCCATCAACACTATGATCCTGTCTTTGCTGTATAAGCTGACACCGGATGAATGCCGGATGATCATGATCGACCCAAAAATGCTGGAACTGTCCGTCTATGATGGCATTCCGCATCTTTTGTCACCTGTTGTGACCGACCCGAAGAAAGCGGTCGTGGCTTTGAAATGGGCCGTGGGTGAAATGGAAGACCGGTATCGCAAAATGTCCAAAATGGGCGTGCGGAACATTGATGGTTACAACAGCCGCGTGAAAGACGCGATTGCCAAAGGCGAATTGTTCAGCCGGACTGTGCAAACGGGTTTTGACGATGAAACGGGCGAACCCGTTTTCGAAACCGAAGAATTTGCACCAGAAGTCCTGCCCTATATCGTTGTGGTGGTGGACGAGATGGCCGATTTGATGATGGTGGCCGGCAAAGAGATCGAGGCGTGTATCCAACGCTTGGCGCAAATGGCGCGTGCATCGGGGATCCACCTGATCATGGCAACGCAACGCCCATCTGTGGATGTGATCACCGGTACGATTAAGGCCAACTTCCCAACGCGGATCAGCTTCCAAGTGACGTCCAAAGTGGACAGCCGCACCATTCTTGGTGAAATGGGCGCCGAACAACTGCTGGGCATGGGCGATATGTTGTACATGGCCGGCGGTGGTAAAGTCACCCGCGTGCATGGACCATTTTGTTCTGACGAAGAAGTTGAAGAAGTGGTCACACACTTGAAGGCCTATGGTCCGCCAAAGTATCTTTCCGGCGTGGTGGATGGTCCTGATGAAGACAAAGAAAGCAACATTGACGCTGTTCTTGGATTGGGTGGAAACACCGACGGTGAAGACGCTTTGTACGACACGGCTGTTCAAATCGTGATCAAAGACCGCAAATGTTCCACCAGCTATATCCAACGCAAATTGGCGATCGGTTACAACAAAGCCGCGCGTCTTGTGGAACAGATGGAAGAAAACAATTTGGTCAGCGCTGCGAACCATGTTGGTAAACGAGAAATTTTGGTGCCCGAACAGGGATAACACTGAAATAGAAGTTCACAAAAGGCGCGGCCATTGCTGCGCCTTTTGTTGTTTTTCCCCTAAAATTCTTGTGAACAATTGTGCGATGATTAAGTACGGCCCAGCCTATAGGATCGAGCTATGAAAAAGTTACTTATACTGTTGATGTTTCTTGCCAGCCCCGCGGCGGCACAGAAGCTTTCGTTGAACGCAATTTCCAACTATCTCAATGGATTGCAAACCGCCAAGGGTGCGTTCACCCAAATTAATGGCGATGGATCCATTTCCACGGGGACGATGTATCTTAAACGCCCTGGTCGCTTGCGGTTTGAATACGCGCCGCCCACCAAATCGTTGGTGTTGGCAGGCGGCGGTCAGGTGGCTGTGTTCGAAGCAAAATCGGATGAACCCACGCGGTACCCGCTGGCGCAAACGCCCTTGAAGATCATTTTGGAAAAGAATGTGAATCTTGGCCAACGCAACATGGTTACCAGCCACAAATCAGACGGCACAAAAACCATTGTTACGGCCCAAGATCCGCGTCGCCCTGATTTGGGATCGCTTCAAATGGTGTTCACAGGCAACCCAGTGCAGCTGCGTCAGTGGATTGTCGATGACAACAGCGGCAGCGTTACCACTGTAATTTTGGGTGATTGGACCGAAGGGGTCCGCGTTCCAAACAAGCTGTTCAACATCCAGTTTGAGATGAGCAAGTGGAACCCATAGTCCCGCTATGACTTTCACAACGGTTGAACGTTTAAAGGTTTTCTAAAGAAGAAAAAAAGGGTCCCGAATTGGGACCCTTTTTTGTATTACAGTTTACCGCATTCATCCAATTGCATGTGGTACATAATCGCCCGATCTTGCAATCCGTTGGCAATATTCACCAACCATCCTTTTTTGCGATACGTCCCTTTGCGGAACCCTGTCCGGCCATCGTGATATGCCAAATACTGATTTCGCGTGTCATTCATGGCAATACCCAATTCGATATTGGATTGCTTCATGTACCATCCCATGAATTCCGCCGCGTCGTAGATATTGTCACGTTTGGCGCGATGGCGATTGGTCAGATTTTGGTATTCTTCCCACGTTCCGTCCAAAGCTTGCGAATATCCATAAGCACTGCTTTGGCGTCCGATTGGGATAACGCCCAGGGTATATTTGTTGGGGGTTCTGGCTTGCGCTTTGAATTTGCTTTCTTGCCAGATCATGGACATCAAAACGGCGATCGGAACGCCATATCTGTCTTGGGTTTTTCTGAACGCAGGTAAGAAATCTTTGCGTTGATCCAAGATGCTGCATGCATCGTCCAAGCCTTTGGGGGCTTTGGGGTTTCCACTGGGCCGTGAACAGCCTGCCACTGCTGCCACCACGAGTAGTGCAATTATTGTATTTTTCATGCCGCCTCACACGAATGCTTATTGTTTTGAATATCTTAGCATAATCTTGCCGACGTTGCACAGCTTTGTTTTTCGATGTGAAACAATCGGTCGCGGGCTGAAACAAAGCGGCGGGTTCTGTTTCTTGGGGCGAAACAACACAGTTTGTTTCGGCAAATTTGCCGATGCTGGCATGGACTCCGAACAGGCAGCGGCCTAGACAGACCCCAGGAGAATGAACGATGCTGACAAGCCGCGCAAAATACCACCTGGGCCAAGTTGTGCGCCACAAAAAACACCCGTTTCGCGGCGTGGTTTTTGATGTCGATCCTGAGTTTTCCAACACAGATGAATGGTATTCCGCCATTCCAGAAGACAGCCGTCCGCGCAAAGAACAGCCGTTTTACCACCTTTTGGCGGAAAACGACCAAAGCTATTACATCGCTTACGTGTCAGAGCAGAATTTGGTGGCAGATTATTCGGGTGAACCTGTTGACCACCCGGATATCCATGATTTGTTTGGCCCGTTTGAAGACGGCGGGTACCCCCTGCACGTTCAGTTGAATTAGTACCCCAACGCACATCCATCTTTGCGGGGATCGGATGATCCCACCAATACACCGTTTTCCTGAACAGAAATCGATTGTGCGCCGCCGATTGGCGTGTCGGGAATTTCAATGTTGTGTCCACGTTCAGACAAATCTTGCAGCACGTCGTTCGAATAACCGCGTTCGATTTTGAGAATATTCCCGTCGGCAAAGGCGCGGGGGGAGTCATTGGCGGATTGAACATCCATTCCGAAATCACGCAAATTGCTGACAAATCGCGCATGCCCGTTTGGCTGATAAGCCCCCCCCATGACCCCAAAAGTGGTGTCCAACTGGCCGCCATCCAACAACATCGCTGGGATGATCGTGTGCATGGGGCGTTTGCCGGCCGCGAATTCGTTGGGGTGGCCTTGTTGCAAGGTGAACCCTGCGCCGCGATTTTGCAGCAAAATTCCGTATTTTGAGGACGCAATCCCGGACCCAAAGCCGTGAAAGATCGAATAAATTAGTGAAACCGCCATGCGGTCTTTATCGACGACGGTGATGTAAATCGTGTCTTTGTGCACGGCTTCAGAACGATTTTGCGCGGATGCCATCGCTTTTTGCGGATCAATCAATGCGGCCAAATCAGCTGCAGTTTTTGTGTCCAACATATGACCCAGCCGGGACATATGATCGGGATCCGCCAGAAAACGGTCCCGTGTGTTGTAAGCCAATTTGGCGGCTTCGGCTTCAATGTGGGCACGTTCTGCGCCAAATGGATCCATGGTGGAAATGTCAAAATTTGACAAAATATTCAGCATTAACAATGCAGTAGCACCCTGCCCATTGGGCGGGTGTTCCACCAATGTCCGGTCTTGGTATGCGCCAGAAATTGGATTTGTGTAGTCGCATTTTACCTTCGCAAAATCATCCAAGTCATGGCTGCCGCCCATTTCTTGCAATGCGGAAACCATATCTTCGGCAACCGCGCCTTTGTAAAATCCGTCACGGCCTTCTTTTGCGATTTTTTCTAGCACGTCGGCATGGGCGGGTATGGCGAAGCGGTCCCCAATACGGGGCGCTTTCCCATCAAGAAGATAGAAATCCCGGGCAGCGCCCTGCAGGGTCTTGCTGTCGTTCCCCCAGTCAAATGCGACCCGTGGCGCAACGGGAATCCCATCACGTGCGTATTTGATTGCTGGCGCCAGAACGGAATCAAGGCCCAGTTGCCCGTAATCTGCAGACAACGTGCAAAACGCGTCCACCGCACCGGGTATCGTTACCGCATGTGGGGATCCAAGTGGAACGGCGCTTAAACCCTGATCACGTAAAGCATCGGCATTGGCACCCGCCGGCGCGCGGCCAGACCCATTCAGCGCAACAATTTCTTTGCCGGGTCCAGGGCTTACCAAAGCGAACAGATCACCGCCGATGCCCGTCATCTGCGGTTCGCAATACCCAAGCAAAACCGCGCCAGCAATTGCGGCATCCACAGCATTGCCGCCCGATTTCAAAATATCCAAGGCCGCTTGCGCCGCCAACGGATGGGACGTGGCCACCATCCCATTGTCTGCAAAAGTGGCGGATCGACCGGGTTTGTGAAAATCGCGCATGTGTGTTCCCAAAATCAAGTGGTCCAGGACATAGCATTGATTTTCACAAGGGCGAACCCAGAGATTAGATAGGAAATTTCAAAGACAGCGAAGTCCCATCTTTCCCAGATTTTATGGCCAGGTCGGTGGCCAAAGCGTTCATCAGGGTTAATCCGTGGCCCCGTTCTGAAACCGCAGAGCCACACTGCAGTTTGTTAACTTGCCGTTTCATGCCGCGCCCGGCGTCCTTTATTGTGCAACATAAACCACCACCCACCGTGGCATTGATTTCGACGGTTCCTTTGCCAGGGCCCAAATAGGCATGATCGACCACGTTGTTGATGGCTTCTGCCAAAGCCAATTCAATGTCGTCTGTGCGCCGTGAATATTGCGCGCAGAAATGCACGCAATCTTGCAAAGCTAAAGCGGCTGCTTGGGGGGAGTTTTCAAAATGTCTTGTTAGTCGTGCAGCCTTCATTGCACGGGTTCCGCATTGTCGCCGTGTATCGTGAAGACTTGATCCATTTTTGTCAGCCGAAACACTTTGGCCACGATGGGTGTTAGGTGGGCCAGTTCCAAGGGGCGTTCATTCCCCAAAATCCGAGAGACGGAAACAATGGCCCCCAACCCCGAGCTGTCCAAAAAATCAACGGCCCGCATATCAAGCCGCAGTGGGCCTTGGGTTTCCGAAATGACTTTTCGCATGCCTTCCTTGAAGCCCAATGTGTGAAGCGCATCCAGCCTGGGCCCATCGGGGGTAACAATTGTTGTGGTTTCATCCTGTGAAAGTGTCAGTTGCATATCTTGCTTTCCTTAACAGCAATGCAGACACTAGGCGCAATTGGTGAACAAAGACTGATCAGGGATTGAAAAAATGAATCCAGTTTTCATTTACGGCGCGGCACGGACACCGATGGCGGGTTTGCAGGGCGATTTTTCGGATGTTCCCGCATCCGTTTTGGGCGGTGTGGCGATTTCTGGGGCCATAGAACAATCTGGTATTGATCCATCTGACATAGAAGAACTTTTGATGGGATGCGTTTTACCTGCGGGGCAGGGTCAAGCACCCGCCCGTCAGGCCGGGTTCGCTGCAGGTTTGTCAGAAAGCGTGCCGGCGACCACGGTGAACAAGATGTGCGGGTCCGGCATGAAAACAGCCATGATGGCTTTTGATCAAGTCGCCTTGGGGCAGGTTCACACGATGGTGGCCGGTGGAATGGAAAGCATGACAGCCGCACCGTATCTTTTGCCCAAGATGCGCGGTGGCGCGCGTTTGGGGCATGGCGCTGTTCAAGACAGCATGTTCTTGGATGGCCTTGAAGATGCTTATGACAAAGGGCGGTTGATGGGGACCTTTGCCGAGGATTGCGCAGAACATTTCCAGTTCACCCGGGCGGCCCAGGATGAATATGCATTACGGTCATTGTCACGCGCAACCGCAGCCATTGAAAGCGGTGCGTTTGAAAATGAAATTTCTGTTGTGAAATTCAATCGTCGTAAACAGGAGCTTTCCATCGATATTGACGAACAACCTGGCAAGGCCCGGCCTGAAAAGATCCCGAACTTAAAACCTGCATTCCGTGAAGGTGGCACTGTCACGGCAGCAAATTCGTCATCCATCTCTGATGGGGCGGCTGCGTTGGTCTTAGGGGGGGCGATGCAAGGTATTGAACCCATTGCGCGAATTTTGGGCCATGCCAGCCATGCCCAAGCGCCAGGTTGGTTCACCACCGCACCGGTGCCCGCTGCGCAAAAGCTGTTGGACCAAATCGGTTGGTCAAAAGAAGATGTGGATTTGTGGGAAGTGAACGAAGCCTTTGCCGTTGTGCCCATGGCGTTCATGCACGAAATGAATTTGTCCCCGGATGTTGTGAACGTGAACGGTGGGGCTTGTGCGTTGGGGCACCCCATTGGCGCGTCTGGAACACGTATCATTGTTACTTTGATCCATGCCTTGAAAGCACGCGGCCTGAAGCGGGGTATTGCGGCGATTTGTATTGGCGGTGGTGAAGGCACAGCCATCGCTTTGGAATTGGTTTAAGATGCGGATTGATTACGGCGCGGTGTCAAAGTCCATCGCAAGCTTGACCGACGGGGAAACCGATGAAGTGGCGCTGATGGCAACGGTGGTGTGCGAATTACACCATGCCGACAATCGCTTTGATTGGACCGGGTTTTACCGCGTGACAGACCCAGGAATTTTGAAGATCGGCCCGTATCAAGGGGGCCACGGCTGTTTGGTTATCCCGTTTGACCGGGGTGTTTGCGGGGCGGCGGCGGCCACCGGTGAAGTGCAGTTGGTGGATGATGTGAATGCCTTTGAAGGGCATATCGCGTGCGCCAGTTCCACCCAGTCAGAAGTTGTTTTGCCTGTATGGAACCGAGTGGGTGATTTGATTGCTGTGCTGGATATAGACAGCGATCAACCAGCGGCATTTTCCACGGAGGATGCAACGCAACTGTCGAAAATCCTGCGAAGTGTTTTCGGGGAATAGGGCAAGTTGGGTCCTATGGCCGAATAATTTCACCCAAAAATTTCACGCGTATGAAATTTTCTTGATTTTTTTCACGACCTTGGTTTAGCGTGCCTGAAAGAAAGACTCACCTGGACCATCGCATGTATCAATCCAAAGACAGCCAAACCTTGGGCGATGACATTCGCGCTTTGCGTAAGGCGCGCGGGTTTACTTTGGCCGATTTGGCGGAACGTCTGGGACGGTCTGTTGGATGGTTAAGCCAGGTTGAACGCGACATGTCCGAACCAGGTGTGGAAGACTTGCGTGATTTGGCCCGTGTTTTGGATGTTTCGGTTTCATCATTGTTCGCATCTGGCCCCGCCAAAGCGGAAGAAGCCGGGCACATTGTGCGTGCAGGCAGCCGCCGCCCCATCGGCAGCCGCCAAGACGGATTGGTGGAAGAACTGTTGTCCCCCGACCTGACGGACGATTTTGAAATGGTGTATTCCACGTTCGAAGCTGGCGCTAAGTTGACTTGGGAACAAACCCGCCCGACCCAAGAAGTCGGGTTTATCATTTCCGGCAAACTTAAACTGTGGATTTCCGGACGCCTGTTTGAAGTGGGCCAAGGTGACAGTTTCCGCATCCGGGGCGAGGCTTACAAATGGGAAAATCCCTATGACAAACCGTGCCAAGCGATCTGGGTGATCGCGCCGCCGGTGTATTAAGGAGGTTTGCCATGACCAAAGGTTCATGCCTGTGTGGCGCTGTGACTTTCGAAACCAAAGGGGACGTACGTCCCCCGGTTGCATGTCATTGTACCCAGTGCCGTAAAACCACGGGCCATTATTGGGCTGCGTCTTCTGTTGCTTCTGACGACCTGACGGTTGCCGGTGATGTGCGTTGGTTTCGATCCAGTGACACAGCTGAACGCGGGTTTTGCCCAACGTGCGGGTCCACATTGTTTTGGCGGTTGGATGGCGAAGGGCGCACATCCTTTTCTGCCGGGGCCATCGATGGTCCGACACAGATGAAAACTAAAGAACACATCTTCACCGCCGACAAAGGCGATTACTACGATATCGCGGACGATGCGCCGCAAAGGGAGACTTAATTCATGGCTGATTTTCCAACGACGGCCCGCGTGGTCATTATTGGTGGCGGCGTTGTCGGCACATCCACACTGTATCACTTGGCGATGGCTGGGTGGTCTGATTGCGTTCTTTTGGAGAAGAACGAACTGACAGCGGGTTCCACCTGGCACGCAGCGGGCAACTGCCCCAACTTTGCCCCCAACTGGGCCGTTATGAACATGCAGCGGTATTCTGCGGAAATGTATCGTGGTTTGGCGGACGCTGTGGATTATCCGATCAATTACCATGTGACAGGGTCTGTGCGTTTGGCGCATTCCAAAGAGCGCATGATGGAATTTGAAAAAATTTGCGCGCAAGGCAAGGCTTTGGGTCTGCCGTTGGAAATGATGTCCAACGACGATCTGAAAGCTGCGCATCCGTTCTTGGAAACCCACGATCTGGAAGGCGGCATGTGGGACCCATACGACGGTGATATGGACCCTGCGCAGCTGACCCAAGCGATGGCCAAAGGGGCCCGCGATCACGGTGCCCACATCGAACGGTTCTGCCCTGTGGTGGGTGTCGATCGCGACGGGGACGAATGGATCATCAAAACCGAAAAAGGCGATATTCGCGCGGAATATGTGGTGAACTGTGCTGGGTATTACGCCCAACGCGTGGGCGAAATGTTCAAACCTTTCGGGGGCCGTACGGTGCCGATGGTGGTCATGTCGCACCAGTATTTCCTGACCGAAGAAATTCCTGAACTGAAGGAATGGACTTCTGAGAACGGCAAGAAAGTGCCTTTGTTGCGTGATGTCGACAGCAGCTATTATCTGCGTCAGGATAAAAATGGCCTGAACTTGGGTCCGTATGAACGCAATTGTCAGGCGCATTGGGTCACACCGCAGGATCCAATGCCAGAAGATTTCAGCTTCCAACTTTACCCAGATGATCTGGAGCGCCTGGAATGGTATATCGAAGATGCGATGGCGCGTGTGCCAATCTTGGGCACTGCTGGGGTGGGGCGTAACATCAACGGACCCATTCCTTATGCACCCGATGGTTTGCCGATGATTGGCCCAATGCCGGGTGTTAAGAACGCGTTTGAAGGGCATTCCTTTACATTTGGTATCGCGCAGGGCGGTGGTGCGGGCAAAATCCTGTCTGAATGGATTATGCACGGTGAAACAGAAGCAGATAACTGGTCTTCTGATCCACGGCGTTACACCGATTACACAGATCACGATCATTGCCATGCGAAAGCGTTGGAAACATACGGCCACGAATATGGCATCCATTTCCCCCAAAAAGAATGGCCCGCTGGCCGTGATAAGAAATTGTCACCGGTTGATGCAAAGGTCCGTGAACTGGGCGGTGTCATGGGCGCCTATAACGGTTGGGAACGCGTGAACTGGTTCGCAAAGGACGGCGACGACACATCTGTTGAAACAACCGAAACATGGAACCGCAGCGGTCCGTGGGAACAGCGGATCAAAGAAGAAGTTGAAGCTGTGCGCGACAACTGCGGGGTTTTGGATTTGTGCGGGTTCAGCCGGTACAATCTGTCCGGTGACGGCGCTGCTGAATGGTTGCGCGGTCAGATCACGGGCGCTTTGCCAAAGATCGGCCGTATGAACCTGGCTTACTTCGCCGACAGCAAAGGTAAAATTCTGACAGAGATGTCGTTGGTGCGTCACAGTGAAGATCATTTCACGTTGATCACTGCTGCAGCGGCGCAGTGGCATGACTTTGAAGTTCTGTCTAAAAATCTGACCGATGGCCTGTCGTTGGTGGATCATACGCGTGACTTCAACACGTTGATCGTGTGTGGACCGAACACCCGTGATGTGTTTGAAAAAATGGGGGTTGAGGCGGACCTGTCTTTGGGTTGGCTGACGCATCAATCTGGCAAGGTTGCTGGCAAAGACGTGCATTTGTTGCGTGTGTCCTTTGCCGGTGAATTGGGTTGGGAAATCCACGCCAAGATGGACGATTGCGCCGAAATTTATGATGCTGTTTTGGCAGCGGGTGCCACTCCATTTGGCATGTATGCCCTGAATTCCATGCGGATTGAAAAAGGGTATCGCGCTTGGAAAGGCGATCTGTCCACCGATTACAGTGTGCTGGAAGGTGGATTGGACCGGTTTGTTAAACTGGATAAGCCGCAAGATTTCCCGGGCAAGGCAGCGATCTTGGCTGAAAAGCAGCAAGGTGTGACACAACGGTTTGCAACGCTTGTTATGGAACACCACGATTGCGACGCGCCGTACATGTCTCCCATTTATTCGGGTGATGAAGTGGTGGGCGCGGTTACGTCCTGTGCCATGGGGTACCGGTCTGGTCAGATTGTCGTTTTGGCGATGCTGAAAGTGGACCTGCACGATGTGGGCACCGAGGTGGAAATCAACGTGTTCGGGGACCGGGTGAAGGCGGTTGTCCAGGCAGATCAGCCGATCTGGGATCCCGACAACGCGCGCATTCGTGCTTAAAAACTTTGGCTGGGCGCATTGCGTCCAGCCACTGCAAAAACGACCAATTTGAAAGGACCATGCGATGTTGATTTTGGACGGCGGTCTTGGACAAGAACTGATTAAGCGCAGCGGCCGTGCAACGGGCCTCTGGTCCACGCAGGCATTGTTGGATGCCCCGGAATTGGTGCGCGCAGTTCATGATGATTTTCTGGCGGTTGGCGCAGATGTGGTCACAACCGATACATATTCCATCCTGCCTGATCGGTTGGAACCTTATGGGTTGCTGGATCGTATGGATGAATTGGTTGAATTGGCGTGTACCATCGCTGTCGCTTCTCGGGATGCACGGGGATCTGGGATCGTGGCTGGGTCTTTGGGGCCGCAGGGCTTTTCGTATCAACCGGACAAAGCCCCACCGGCCGCCCAGGCCGCCGCGGCCTATGCGCCTTTGGCAAAACGCCAAGCGCAGTTCGTGGATGTTCATATCTTGGAAACCATGGCCAGCGTAGACCAAGCCCGCGGTGGGTTAATGGGGTGTGCGGAAACGGGATTGCCCGTTTGGTTGTCGCTGACAGTTGATGACAGCGACGGAACCAAACTGCGGTCCGGTGAACCGTTGGAAACCGTTTTTCCATTGATTGAAGAATTCAAACCTGCGGTCGTGAACCTGAACTGTTCTTTGCCAGAAGTGGTGTCCCAAGGATTGCCAGTTTTGGCCCAGGCAGGGGTGCCCTTTGGGGCCTATGCCAATGGGTTCACAGGGATTCACGCGGATTTCAACAAGGTTGGGGCAACCGTGGATATTATGAAGGCCCGCCAAGATTTGGGTCCAGAAGCATATCTGAACTTTGCCAAAGACTGGGCCGCCATGGGGGCCACCCACATTGGTGGCTGTTGCGAAGTGGGGCCGGACCATATTCGGGCCTTGGTCGATCACTTTAAGGGGGCATAATGCTGTCTTCGCAAGATATTGCGGTCATTGAACGCGTTCGCTTGGGTCATGTTGCCACCGTCACCCCTGGGGGGCGACCCGCTGTCAGCCCCAAGGGCACATTTGTGGTTTTGGATGATCAAACCATTGCGTTCGGCAACATTCGTTCGCCGGGCACCTTGCAAAACTTGGGGCATACGCCGCAGGTGGAAGTAACTTTTGTTGATGCCTTCATTCGCAAGGGATGCCGGGTGCGTGGAACCACGCAGATCGTTCGCCGTGGAACCGCTAAATTTGATGAAGTGTTCCCTGCCTGGGACGCATTGTGGGGCGATTTAGCGGCCCGAATTTCAGCGCTGGTCCTTATCAAAATCGAAGGGGTGAAACCCCTGTCCACGCCACCCTATGATGATGGGGTGACCGAAGAAGAAATGGTGGCCACCTACAAGGCCAAATATGCGGAGTTATATCCATGAGCGTTCCAAACAAAGCACGGGTCGTGATCATCGGGGGTGGGGTGATTGGGTGTTCTGTCGCCTATCACTTGGCCAAGAAGGGCTGGAAAGACATCGTTCTTTTGGAACGAAAGCAGCTGACTTCAGGCACCACATGGCATGCAGCCGGTCTCATTGCACAGCTGCGGGCCACGGCAAACATGACCAAACTGGCGAAATACAGCCAAGAACTGTACGGCAACCTTGAAGCTGAAACAGGCGTCGCCACAGGGTTCAAACGGTGCGGATCCATCACTGTGGCGCTGACAGACGAACGCAAAGAAGAGATTTACCGACAGGCTGCCATGGCCCGCGCTTTTGGCGTTGAGGTGGAAGAAATTTCCCCAACAGAGGTGAAGCAGCGCTACGAACATTTGAACATTGACGGCGTGACCGCCGGGGTGTGGTTGCCACTGGACGGGCAAGGGGATCCCGCAAACATCGCCCTGGCCTTGGCCAAAGGCGCGCGCCAAAACGGGGCCAAGGTTATCGAACGCACCAAGGCCACAGGCGTGACCCGCGATGGGCGCCGGATTACGGCTGTTCATTGGGAAAATGAAAGTGGTGAACAGGGCACCATTGACGCAGATATGGTGGTGAACTGTGGCGGCATGTGGGGCCATGAAGTCGGCAAAATGCTGGGTGTTAATGTGCCGCTGCATGCGTGCGAACACTTTTATATCGTGACCGAAGCCATTGCGGGCTTGACCCAACAACCGGTGCTGCGGGTGCCGGATGAATGTGCCTATTACAAGGAAGATGCTGGAAAAATGTTGTTGGGCGCGTTTGAACCCAACGCAAAGCCCTGGGCCATGGACGGCATTCCCAAGGATTTTGAATTCGATCAATTGCCCGAAGATTTTGATCATTTCGAACCGATCCTTGAACAAGCCTGCGAACGGATGCCCATGTTGGCAGAGGCGGGTATTCACACGTTCTTCAATGGTCCAGAATCCTTTACCCCAGATGATGCTTATCACCTGGGCCAAGCCCCAGAGATGGACAATGTTTGGGTCGCAGCTGGGTTTAATTCGATCGGGATTCAATCAGCTGGCGGGGCCGGGATGGCATTGGCCGAATGGATGGATGCTGGCGAAAAGCCCTTTGATTTGGGGGACGTTGATATTTCGCGGATGCAACCGTTTCAGGGCAACAAGACGTATTTGTTTGAACGGTCCAAAGAAACTTTGGGTCTGCTTTATGCAGATCACTTCCCGTATCTGCAAAAGAAAACAGCACGCGGCGTGCGGCGCACACCATTCCACCACCATGTTTTGCAACATGGGGCGGTCATGGGTGAAATTGCGGGTTGGGAACGCGCCAACTGGTTTGCCAACGAAGGCCAAGCCCCGGAATATGAGTATTCTTGGAAGCGGCAGAACTTCTTTGGCAACGTCGCGGCAGAACATACTGCGATCCGTACCAATGTGGGCATGTATGACATGTCATCGTTTGGGAAGATCCGCGTAGAAGGGCCAGATGCGACGGCCTTTATGAACTATGTTGGTGGCGGTCAGTACGATGTGGATACAGGCAAAATTGTATACACCCAGTTTTTGAATCGTCGGGGTGGAATTGAATCGGATGTCACTGTCACCCGATTGAGTGAAACCGCGTATCTTGTTGTAACACCAGCTGCGACACGCTTGGCGGATCAAACTTGGATGATGCGCCACCAGGGCGATTTCAACGTGGTGATCACAGACGTCACGGCCGGCGAAGGCGTTCTGGCGGTGATGGGGCCAAATTCCCGCAAGCTGTTGGAAATGGTATCACCCGCCGATTTCAGCAACGATGTGAACCCCTTTGGCACTGCCCAAGAGATTGAGTTGGGCATGGCAATGGCGCGGGTGCACCGCGTGACGTATGTGGGCGAACTGGGTTGGGAAGTATATGTCAGCGCTGATATGGCAGGGCATGTTTTTGAGACCCTGTATGATGCGGGCCAAGCGTTGGATCTGAAGCTGTGCGGCATGCACATGATGGACACGTGCCGAATTGAAAAAGGGTTTCGCCACTTTGGTCATGACATTACGTCGGAAGACCATGTGTTGGAAGCTGGGCTGGGGTTCGCCGTGAAAACGGACAAAGCCGATTTCATCGGCCGGGACGCTGTCTTGAAGAAGAAAGAAGAAGGGGTGTCCCAGCGGTTGCTGCAATTCAAACTGAAAGACAGCGAACCGCTGCTGTACCATAATGAAACCATTCTGCGTGATGGGGAAGTTGTGGGGTACCTGTCTTCTGGCACCTATGGTCACCACATGGGGGCCGCCATGGGCATGGGGTATGTGCCCTGCCAAGGTGAGAAGTTGGCAGATGTATTGGGGTCAACGTTTGAGATCGACGTGGCAGGAACCCGCGTGGCGGCAGAGGTGTCTTCAAAGCCGTTTTATGATCCCAAATCCGAACGGGTAAAAGTTTGATCGACCGGCCCCGCCTTTGCGGGGTCCATGCTCCAGCCGTTGGATTGGTAAGGGGAAGGGACTGACTTCCGCTTTGATTTACCTGCCTTTCGGGATGGGCTAAGGCGATGCGATGACAGAGTATTGCCCCCCGTCCGATCCGTTGGAGATTTTGCACGACGATCACGAAATTATCGTTGTGAACAAGCCGTCAGGCTTGCTCAGCGTGCCGGGGCGTGGGCCGCATTTGGCGGATTGTTTGATTACGCGCGTCCAGGCCGTGTTTCCCATGGCGTTGCTGGTGCACCGGTTGGATCGGGATACGTCCGGTGTCATGGTTTTTGCAGCAACACCCCATGCGCAACGCCATTTGGGCCTGCAGTTCGAAAAGCGGCATATCAAGAAAACATATCTGGCCAGGGTTCAGGGACAGGTTGCAGAAGACAGCGGCACCGTGAATCTGCCCCTGATTGTCGATTGGCCAAACCGCCCGAAACAGATGGTGTGCCACGAAACCGGCAAGCAAGCAGTCACTGACTGGAAAGTGGTGAAGCGATCTGATGGGGAAACGCGCGTGCGACTGTCCCCCCAAACAGGACGATCCCATCAGTTGCGGGTCCATATGTTGGCCTTGGGTCACCCCATTTTGGGGGATCCATTTTATGCACCGCAAACTGTTGTGGATCACCCAAGATTAATGCTGCATTCCCAACAATTGCGCCTGAAACACCCTGACGGTGGGCGAACGCACCAGTTCACAGCACCAGTCCCGTTTTAATTATTGGCGAAAACAACCTAAAGATGTATGAGTATCGCATCAAGATGAGGTTGTGTCGTGCCGTGGTTGTCGAAAACTGACTATCGTGACCAGTTCCAAGCTTTGGGGCAGACTGACATGATCAACAGCACCGAGGTGCGTTTGCGGCTGGTTTTCATCGCCGTGCCAATCTTTGCTGCGTTCTTGGGCATGGGTTTTGTGCTGCCCCTGTATTGGTTTGGCTTGTATTTGGCCTGCTTGTTAACAATGCAATGGATCATCCAGAGGTTGCGCCAACGATATGACCGTGCGCTGTTCCAGGTGGCCATTTGGTTCAATGCCTATATTGCATTGGTTTTTATCAGCCTGCCCATCGCGCTTTGGCTTACAGGGGAAGCGGTTTTTCGTGTGGCAGCGGTTGCATTGTCCTTCAGCGCAATGATGCATTCTGTCGCCCAACGATCCCGCTTGCCTGTTTTTGCGCTGGGCGATGGGTTTGCCAATAGTTTGTTCCTAATGGTGATTATGTATTCGTTCTGGCAAGATTTGCCGGGCTTGGTGGAACAGTTGATAATCACATCGCTGATGTTGGCGATGTTGGTGTATTACTTGTTCGCCCTGACGTCCGCCTTCCGTGTGCGCCGGGCCTTGCGGGCAGCAACCGAACAGTCTGCTGAAATTCAAAAAATGCGGCTGATTGGGCAACTGTCAGGCGGCGTGGCCCATGATTTCAACAATATTCTGACGGTCATCATGGGCAATCTTGAACTGTATGGTGAAATCAAAAGCCCCACTGAACGCGCAAGGTTGGTGGAAGGGGCCTATGCCGCGGCAAAAAAAGCATCTGTGCTGACGTCACAGCTGCTGTCTTTTTCAAGGCAAGCACCGCTGCAGCCGGAACCTGTTTCCTTGCCTGAATTTGCCGATCACCTCGTTACGATGACCGCGCCGCTGATCCCGGGAAAAATAGACGTTCAGGTATCGATCAACGAACATTTGCCACCAGTGCAAGCTGACCAAAATCAGCTGGAGGCGGCCGTTTTGAATTTGGTTTTGAATGCCCGTGACGCGATGCCAGAGGGAGGGCACTTGATGGTCACTGCCCGTGAATTGACCATTGGCTTACATTCCCCAGTGGGTTTGCGAACGGGACTGCCCCACGGCGATTATGTTGCTTTGGAGGTGGAAGATACTGGCGAGGGGGTGCCCTGGCCCATCCGCGACAAAATCTTTGATCCGTTCTTTACCACCAAGGGCGTGGGCCATGGATCAGGTCTGGGCTTATCCATGGCACAGGGTTTTGCGGAACAATCCAAGGGGGCTTTGCTGTTGGAAAGCCAAGAAGGAAAAGGGACCAAATTCACCCTGTTCCTTCCAGTGGCGCATGCCGCGGCGCAGACAATGCCCGCCGCGGCAGAATGATTACATCGGCCAGTCGCTGACAGATTTGGTTTCCAGGTATTCGTGCAACCCGAATTCCCCGCCTTCGCGGCCGTTGCCGGATTGTTTGTAACCGCCAAAGGCATAACCCTGACCAAACCCAACACGGTTCAATTCCACCATGCCAGACCGCACTGCACGGGCGACACGCACTTTTTGTTCTTCGTCTTGGCATTGAATGTAGTTGGTCAAGCCATAGTCAGTGTCATTGGTGATGGCGATGGCCTCTTCTTCAGTGTCAAACTTTTGCACTGTGAAGACCGGACCGAACACTTCCTCGCGGGAAATGGTCATGTCGTTGGTGACGTCAGCGAAAACAGTTGGGCGGACATAGTACCCTTTGTTCAAACCTTCTGGACGGCCCAAACCACCGGCCACAAGACGCGCACCTTCTTTGATGCCTTCTTCGATCAACCCTTGGATCTTGTTGTACTGAACTTCAGAAACAACCGGTCCAATGTGTTTGCCTGGCGCGCTGGCGGGGCCAACTTCAGTGGCGTTGGCAGCGGCGATCACGTCTTCCACGGCCTGATCATACCGATCAGCATGCACCAACATGCGTGTTGGGGCATTGCACGATTGACCGGTGTTGTTGAACACGCGCTGCGCACCCGACGTGGCGGCGTTTTCCTTGGCGCTTGGGAAGATAATGTTTGCCCCTTTGCCACCCAATTCCAGGGTAACGCGCTTGATTGTGTCGGCGGCACTTTTGGAGATCAGTTTACCTGCACGGGTGGATCCGGTGAAGCTGATCATGTCCACGTCTTTGTGGGCAGACAGTTGGCTGCCAACGCCCACACCGTCACCTTGAACCATGTTGTAAACGCCTGCGGGAACGCCAGCTTCATCCATGATTTCGGACCAAACGGCACCTGACAATGGCGCGATTTCCGATGGTTTCAGGATCATGGTGCAGCCCGTGGCCAAAGCCGGGATCGTTTTCAAAACGATCTGGTTCATGGGCCAGTTCCACGGTGTGATCAATGCGCAAACCCCGATGGGTTCATACAATGTCATATGGGTTGGGGCGTGGTCCCCCAGTGGCTTCTCCCACTGGAAGTTGGCCAATGCCCGCTCAAACCCTTCGATGTGCCAATTGCCAACACCGACTTGCTGGGCGCGGGACATATCAATCGGTGCGCCCATTTCCAAGCTAATGGCTTGGGCCATGTCTTCGGACCGTTTTTCATAGACGGATTTGATTTGGCCCAACAGGTCCATACGTTCCGCAACCGAAGACTGGCTCCAGCTTGCAAAGGCGGTCTTGGCGGCGGCCACGGCGGCGTCTGTGTCGGCCTGATCGCCCAAGGAAATGACGGCCACTTCATCTTCAGTGGACGGGTCAATCACGGGCATGTCGTTTGCTTTAGCTGGGTTGACCCAGGCCCCGTTGATGTAAAATTGGCGCTTATCTTGCATGGTGTTGTCCTTCCAATGGCGGATTGCCGGGACAGTTTCATGCAAATTTACGCGCTGCAAGACTTTCCGTCTTGGGTCCGTCCCTTTCGTAGAACAACGTTGTCTCACCCATTGCCATATGCGACCAGTCATTCTTGATTTCCGCCATATGTTCCAATCGGGGGTCCCAAGTCCTAAATTAAAATCATCGAATTATTAGGAGAAGGCCCCATGGCTTTGCGCATCAACGATACGGTCCCGGATTTCACCGCAGAAACCACCGATGGCACCATCAACTTCCATGATTGGATTGGGGATGGATACGCCATCCTGTTTTCGCACCCCAAAGACTTTACGCCCGTGTGCACCACCGAATTTGGCGCAGTGGCACAGTTGGCCGACGAATGGGCCGCCCGCAACACCAAGGTGATTGGCGTTTCGGTGGATGGTGTCGAAGACCACAACAAATGGAAATCAGATATTTCAACCTTCGCTGGCGCACCTGCCGGGTTCCCGATCATTGCGGATGAAGGTCTGGAAGTTTCCAAACTGTATGACATGCTGCCCGCAGAAGCGTATTTGCCAGACGGCCGCACGCCTGCCGACAGCGCAACCGTGCGGTCTGTGTTCATCATCAGCCCAGACAAGAAACTGCTGTTGTCGATGACATACCCAATGACAGTTGGTCGCAATTTTGCAGAAGTCCTGCGCGCGCTGGATGCGCTGCAAACATCCGCCAAACACGGTGTCGCGATGCCTGCGAACTGGGAACAGGGCCAAGATGTGATCATCCCAGCCACGGTTTCTGATGCGGACGCTTCAGCAAAGTTTGGTGAATTCACCAAACACTTCCCTTACCTGCGCACCACCAAGCAGCCAAAGTGATGATCGTCCCGGTCTGCCACCACTGTGCGGACCGGGATTAATCGTACCGCAGTTCGGTCGCCTTGCCCCGAAACAGATAATAGGACAGGGCAGTATATCCCAAGATCGCGGGCAATACGAAAATCGTTCCCACCAAAATGATGGTCAAGCTTTCTGGCGCGCTGGCGGCTTCATACAATGTCATCTTTTCGGGCACGACATAGGGGTAAAAGCTGTACGCCATCCCTAAAAATGACAGGGCAAAAATCGCCATCGTCGCAAAGAAAGGCCCCCAGGCGAAGCGGCTGGTTTGGTCTTTGGCAAGTGCCCTTAGGCGGGCCCAGACAAACAGCATTAACGCACCTGACAAAATCGGAAGCGGTGCCAAGTAAGCGAAGCTTGGAAGCGAAAACCATTTGTCAAAGATGCGCGGTGACACCAGCGGCGATGCCGCCGATATGGCCGCGACCCCCAAAACCAAACCCCAAACGCCGCCCTGCGACCAGCGGATCGCTTTGCGTTGCAAGGCGCCATCGGTCTTGCCGATCAACCACATGGCCCCGATGACAGAATATCCCACGCTCAAGAAAATTGCTGTCAGCACAGCAAACCCTTTGGTGGCCCAAGTCACATCCAAGGACATAATGTACAGCCCCAGCATGTACCCTTGCGACAGGGCGGTCATGGTGGATCCGGCGAAAAACACCCAAGTCCAAAAACGTTTCCAAGTCAGCGGTGCTTTGGCCCTGAATTCGAACGCAACGCCACGCATGATCAATCCCAACAACATGATTGCCACTGGCAGATACAATGCGGTCAAGATCATGCCATGGGCCGTGGGGAAGGCCACCAAAAGAATACCGATGGCCAATACCAACCAAGTTTCGTTGGCATCCCAAAACGGCCCGATGGATGCAATCATGCGGTCTTGTTCGGCTTCTTCGGCCAAAGGCACCAACATGCCCACGCCCAAGTCAAACCCATCCAAAATCACATAAATCAAGATCGACAAACCCATCAGCCCGGCAAAGGTGAAAGGCAGCCATTGATCGGCAGGGTATCCTAAGAATTCCATGGTGATCACTCCGCTGGCATTGGCATTGGGCCGCTGTCGGGACGACGTGGTTCCACCAACGCTTCGCCCTTGGCGGCTTTGCGGGTCATGTACAACAGCACGGAAATGTAGGCGCCCAGCAAGATCACATAAACCGCCAGGTACCCAATCAAAGTGGACAGAACCATGGGCGCGGGCACATCGGCCACCGCTTCTTTGGTGGTCATCACACCGGTCACCAGCCAGGGTTGGCGGCCGATTTCAGTGACATACCAACCGGCCAAAGTCGCCACCCAGCCAGACAACGCCATGGGCACCAAGATCACCAACAGTGGCTTGGGCAACAGTTCTGCTTTCCAGTTCCGGCGGTACAAAAAGAACACCGCAGCCCAGCTGAGGAACAACATGGCAAAGCCCATTCCCACCATAATCCGGAAACTGTAAAATACTGGGGCGACGGGAGGATGTTTGATGGTTCCATCTTCCAACACAAAATCATTCAAGCCGGGCACAACGCCCGATGCTTTGTGCTTCAGAATGATCGACGCCATATTGGGAATGCCGATTTCAAACTTGTTTTCGCGTGCTTCCTGATCCGGAATTGCAAACAAAACCAGGGGTACGTTCCCTTGGGTTTCCCAGTTCCCTTCCATGGCGGCCACTTTTGCGGGTTGGTGTTCCAGGGTGTTCAGCCCGTGCATATCCCCCATGAAGATTTGCACAGGGATCAAGATCGCACCCAGGGTAACGCCAGTACGGAAAGACGTGCGCACCCCGTGCCCCCGTTCCCCCCACAACAGGCGCAAGGCGGACAAACCAGCAATCAAGAATGCCACCGTCAGGCCAGACGCCAACAACATATGGGCCAACCGATATGGCATGGATGGGTTGAAAATGATGGCCATCCAATCTGTGGCAAAGGCAACGCCCTCACGCATTTCAAAGCCAGCTGGGGTGTGCATCCATGAATTCAAAACGATGATCCAGAACGCGGACATGGTGGTGCCAAAGGCCACCAAGAACGTGGCCAAGGTGTGCAACCACCTTGGCGCGCGGGATGCGCCAAACAGCATGATCCCCAGGAACACGGCCTCAAGGAAAAAGGCTGTCATGATCTCATACGCCAACAAGGGTCCGGCGATATTGCCGACCTTTTCCATGAACCCCGGCCAGTTGGTGCCAAATTGGAAAGACATTGTAATGCCGGAAACCACGCCCAAGGCGAAGGATAAGGCAAACACCTTCACCCAGAACATATACGCATCCATCCAGCGCTGGTCAGAAGACAGGTTAAATCGGACGCGGAAATATAGAAGGACCCAGCCCAAAGCGATCGTGATCGTCGGGAACAAAATGTGGAACGAAATGTTCGCTCCAAATTGAATTCGGGACAGGATTAGGGCGTCCATGGCGTGTCTCCATCATTGCTCTACCAGTGACCTATGCTGCGGGCGCAAAATCTCAACGCGACAGGCGGTCGCGCATAAGCGCGGTGCTGGTTGGTTAATGATGCAGGTTCCGCCACACCGTAAGACCTGCAATCCCGATCGCCATGGCCAATGCGGTAATGCCCAATGCGCCAGTTCCATTTTGGACAAAGATCCCCACCAAAGCCCAGCTTACGGCCACACCATAAGCCCATGTGGGGTGCCGCAAAAGCATGGTAACTGAAATAAGCAAGGCCACGCCAAGGGCCACAAAAGCCCACCCAATCTGACCCAATGCCGCCACGTTAAATCCGTCACCCATCAAACCGATGGATACGCAAGATGCTGCTGTCAGCCAGCCCGCATACAGCCCCACCGGCTCTGCAAACATGGCACGATTATCAACCGGCATTCTGGTCAGGGCAATCAACGCGGCAATGAGCATTGTCCAGATCATGGCTGTGGCCCCAAGCGGCGACACACCCGCCACGGCCAACCAAGGCACGCCCACTGCCAGGCTGACCATCAAAGGGACGCGGGCCGCATCCCAGCTGGTATGGTCAGCCCGTTTCCAAAGACCAAAGATCGCAGAGACTGTAAGCCACAGATAAATGATCCCCCAGATGGAAAAGGCATATCCGGCGGGCTGCACAGGTGGATCGATCTGGGGGTTTGGATATAGATCAGGATTGAACCCATTAAATGTTGAAAAAAGCGGGCTGCCCACGAAGGCCAAGGTCAAGATCAGGATTGAAAGGGCGCGTATCGGCATGAAATTTTCCTCTGATGACTAAATGAAGACATAGCCCGCCAAACAAAAAGCCCCACCGTTTCCGATGGGGCTTTTCCAAATTATGCACGGGCCACAGCCCGCAACGCATCAATCTTCTTCTTTTTCTTCCGGTGCGGCTTCTTCGCCCGTGGCTTGGTCCACCATTTTCATGGCCAAGCGCACTTTGCCGCGATCGTCAAAGCCCAACAGTTTGACCCAAACTTCCTGACCTTCTTTC
>JAHDCP010000031.1:10691-24831 GCA_020629775.1 Planktomarina sp. | reverse complement strand
TACCGGCCTGTCACGCCGGGGGTCGCGGGTTCGAGTCCCGTCAACCGCGCCACTTATCCCTGTGAAATCTTATCCATAATGCGAATCCAGCTGCGGATGCCTTTTTCAAAGCTGCGCAGATCGTATTTTTCGTTGGGGCTGTGGATGGCGTCGTTTTCGCGGCCAAAGCCAATCAACATCGAATTCATATCCAAAATGCGTTGAAAGTGGCCCGCAATGGGGATGGACCCGCCGCACCCGATGAACGCGGCTTCCACACCCCATTCATCCGACAGCGCTTGGCGTGACAGTTCGAATGCGGGGTGATCCGTTACCATTTGGGAGGCTTTCGATGCCCCATGGCCAATCCATTCCACGCGGCAATCTTTGGGAATCATACCTTCCACCATGGCACGGAAAGACTTGCGAATTTCATGGGGATCTTGGTCTGCCACCAGCCGGAAAGAGATTTTCGCACGGGCTTGGGCAGGCAGGACCGTTTTGAAGCCGTCACCGGTGTATCCGCAGTCTAAGCCATTGATTTCACAGGTCGGGCGCGACCAAACCATTTCCAGCACCGAACGCCCATCTTCGCCGGCAGGGTCCGCCAGGCCGACAGCGCCCAGAAACTCCGTTGGATCAAAATCCAAGCCATCCCATTGCGCTTTCAACTCAGCGGGCAATTCCGGCACACCATCGTAGAATCCAGGAACTGTAATTCGCCCAGCATCATCGTGCAGGCTGGCCAAGATTTTTGCCAAAACGCGGCCTGGGTTCATGGCTGCACCGCCAAAGAAACCGGAATGCAAATCCAATTTTGGGCCGTGGATGGTGAATTCTTCCCCCAACAAACCGCGCAGTTGGGTCACAATTGCCGGGGTATTGTCCCCAAAAAGTGCTGTATCGCAGATCAAAACCAAATCGGCGGACAATTCTTCCTTATTGGTTTCCATGAAGGGCACCAAGGATGGGGAGCCGGATTCCTCTTCACCCTCTAAGAAGACGGTGATTTTGCACGGCAGTGTCCCACTGACCGCCTTCCAAGATCGGCAGGCCTCCAGGAAGGTCATCACCTGGCCTTTATCATCGGACGCGCCGCGGGCGCGCAGGGCAGGGCCCAGATCGCCTTCAATTTCCACGGGATCGAACGGATCGGTGTCCCACAACTCCAGGGGATCCACCGGTTGCACGTCATAGTGGCCGTAAAACAGGATGTGGGGGCCAGGTCCGTCATGGTGGGCCACCACCATCGGGTGCCCAGGTGTTTCGCGCACTGACGCGTCAAAGCCCATGGATGCCAAATCTGCCACCAACCAGTCGGCGGCTTGGGCGCAGTTTTCCCTGTATGCAGGGTCTGTGGAAATGGATGGGATCCGCAAAAGATCCTTCAGCCGATCCAAGGCGGCAGGCAGGGAAGTTGCGGCGTGATCTAAGGCTTCGTTGCGCATGGGGCGTCCTTTGCTGTTCCAGAAGTTTGTTGCAACACCGCGCAAAGAGGTCCAGCACAAAGTCAAAGCAATGGTCTCACATGGGAAAATAGCGCCGTCTTTTACCAGAAAAATTCGGCGTAAAGCCGCCTGAAACGTTTGTTTTTTGTGCATTTTTTCCGGTCAGAGGGTGTTTTTTCTCGCGACACGTGCTAGGGAAGCGCCAGTGGGAGACTCAGAGCGCAAACGCACGGGTCTTAAAAAAGAGATGGGTCTGGGCATATGATTAGCCTACGAGCGAAGCCAGTACAGAAAAACGACGAGCCCCAAATCAAGGGGTTTGACGATTTTGAACTGACCCTGGGCGACGTGCTGCGCGGTGAACGGGCCACGCAAAACAAGACCCTTGATGACTTGAAGCGCGAGCTTCGCATTCAACCGTCCTATTTGTTGGCCATTGAAGAAGCGGATCCCACTGGATTTGACACGCCAGGGTTCATTGCCGGGTACGTGCGCAGTTATGCCAAGTATCTGGGTCTTGATCCCGATTGGGCGTTCCGCAAGTTTTGCGAAGAAAGTGGTTTTGCAACAGCGCACGGCATGTCCGAAGATGCCCGTCCGCGCAAACGTGTAGAAGACGCCGCTGTTGCTGTTGGTCCGACGGATCCTTTTGCCGAAACAGCTTTGCCTTTTGTTCCCCCGAGTGAGCCATTTTACGAGCGTGTGAATTTCAAAGCGGCGGGATCAATCTTGGTGCTGCTGATGTTGATTGGTGGGCTTGGATACGGTGCCATGAATGTGGTGCAGAAAGTTCAACAAGTTCAGATCGTCCCCATTGACCGCGCTGTCATTGTAGCAAGTGATCTTGATCCATTGGCCGCTGAAACTCAGCTTGCCCAAGTGGATGACAGTGACATTGTCGGTGCCCCCACAGTTGGGGACTTGGACCGTATTTACAAAACTTCCCCGAGTGCTTTGGCCGCGCCGAAGTTTGAACCACGCGATGGCCCCATTGCGACCCTTGACCCGGCTGAACGCGGCTTGTTCGCTGATCGCCCCTTGTCGCCTGGTTTGCCATCCATTGACCGCACAGCGTCTTTGGCACCAACTTTGAACATTGACGGAACCCAGGTCGACGTGACTGCCGCTGTGGCCCCAGCGGCCGTGCAAGAAGGCGTTGTCATGTTTGCCGTGCGTGAGGTTTGGGCCCGCGCGGTGGCCCCTGATGGTACCCGTGTGTTCCAAGGTATTATGCAGCCAGGCCAAGAATTCGTTATCCCCCAAACAGAAGTTCCAGTGCGCCTGCGGGCAGGGAATTCTGGGTCTTTGTATTTCCGCGTTGACGGCGTGATTTACGGACCTGCTGGCCGGGGAACCGGCGTGGCAAAGCGCGTTTCCATGGATCGCGCAGATCTTAAAGAGGTGTACGCCGTGGTGGAAACGCCAGAAGATCCTGCATTGATCGCTTACCTGGAAAACCGTCAAGAAAATCAGTCAACGTTTGTTGCAAACCAAGATTGACACTCAACTGTCCTAGCGCTCTAAATTGGGGAACGGCATTGCCCAACCCCTTTTGGTGAGAACCCCGATGGCCCATAATCACATTCGTCCTTGGCGTAACATTTACCGTCGTAAAAGCCGCCAAATCATGGTGGGCAACGTCCCGGTTGGTGGGGATGCCCCCATATCTGTTCAGACCATGACCAACACAGTCACCACAGATGTCAAAGGCACCATCGCCCAAGTTCAAGCCGCGGCAGATGCGGGTGCGGATATCGTGCGTGTATCGGTGCCCGATCAGGCATCATCGGCGGCTTTGAAAGAAATTGTCAAAGAAAGCCCGGTGCCCATCGTTGCGGATATCCATTTCCATTACAAACGGGGCATCGAAGCTGCGGAAGCGGGGGCCGCTTGTTTGCGGATCAATCCAGGCAATATCGGCAGTGAGGACCGCGTGCGCGAAGTGATCCAAGCGGCACGCGATCATGGCTGTTCCATGCGGATCGGTGTGAATGCCGGGTCATTGGAAAAGCATTTGTTGGAAAAATACGGTGAACCGTGCCCGGATGCCATGGTGGAAAGCGGTTTGGAACATATCCGCATCCTGGAAGATAATGATTTCTTTGATTTCAAAATCAGCGTCAAAGCGTCTGACATTTTCATGACCATGGCGGCCTATCAGGCACTGGCTGAAGTGACCGAAGCGCCCCTTCATTTGGGCATAACCGAAGCCGGTGGATTGATGTCAGGCACGGTGAAATCCGCCATCGGCATGGGCAACCTGTTGTGGGCGGGGATCGGGGATACGATCCGCGTGTCCTTGTCTGCGGACCCGGTGGAAGAAGTGAAAGTGGGCTATGACATTCTGAAATCCCTGGGGCTGCGGCACAGGGGCGTGAATATCATTTCGTGCCCCAGCTGCGCGCGCCAGGGATTTGACGTGATCAAAACCGTGGAGGCGTTGGAACAGCGCCTTGAACACATCAAAACCCCCATGAGCCTGTCGATCATCGGTTGCGTTGTGAACGGCCCGGGCGAGGCGTTGATGACCGACGTGGGGTTCACGGGCGGTGGCAAAGGATCGGGCATGGTGTATCTGGCGGGCAAACAAAGCCACCGGATGGACAATGATCAGATGGTTGATCACATCGTGGAACAGGTGGAAAAACGCGCGGCAGAATTGGACGCGCAAGAAGCTTCTACTGCCGAGGAATAGAATCTAAAATGTCCTGGGCACGCCGGTGGGCCGCTGATCCACGGGGCAAAAGGCCCACGGCCCGTTTGGCCTGGATTTGTGCGTTTTTCAGATCGCCCCGCAACGCATACCGTTCTGCTGTCACCAATGAGGCCATGCCAGGGTTTCCTGTTCGGGCATAGGCCACGGCCAAGTCCCGCATAATTCCCGCGTCTCGATCATCGCGCGATCGGGCTTTGGTCAAAACATTCAAAGCGCGTTTGTCTGCGGTTTTTGTCTTTAACGTCAGCAATCCGCGCCCCAACCCCCCCAAAATCAAAGAGTTGTTGGGGGCGAGGCGAACGCCCGCGTCATAGGCTTTTACGGCGGCGCTGAAATCCCTGTTTTCCAACAGAATTTGACCCTGCAGTTCCCGAAAATAAGCATCTTTTGGGTTTTTGGCCACAAGGTTGGCGATATCCCTTTTGGCCTTGGCCGATTGGGAGTTTCGGTGCAGCGCAATGGCGCGGCGCATGGCATCGATGTCTGAGTTGGATTTGGCACGGCGCAAGGTCCACTTGGGGGCGCGTTTGAAAGCGCTGAGTTTTCCTTGGGCGCGGGCAAACCAATACGCGTATTTGGGATCTTCTTTATATGTACGCGCGCCCGCAATTGCCCCTTTTATCGACCGAACGCGGTCCCGGCTCAGCGGGTGCGTGCGGGCATAGGGGTCTTGGCGGCCGATATTCAACGCTTCTTGCCCACGGAATATTTCAAACACTTCAGCCATGGCGATCGGGGGCACTTTTGCGCGCACCAAATATCGCAAGGCGGCTTGGTCAGCGGACGATTCTTCGGCCCGTGTGTGGCTTAAAAAGACCCCCCGGGCCGAACCTGCAACCCCAGCGGCAATGCCAGCCCCCGCTTTGCCTTCACCGCTTGCGGCCACAGCCACGGCCAGCAACGCACCAAAGGTTGCAATCCGATTGGACGCTCGCGCATTTCCGATACGCCGTGTGAGGTGGCCATTGGCAATATGCGCCGCTTCATGGGCGATAATTGCTTGCAATTGACTGGCGGAACTCAATTTTAAAATCAGGCCGGAGTGAATGAAAATGCTTTTGTTATCAATGACAAAAGCATTCAAACTGCGATCATTGACCATAATGATCCGCACAGATCCTGCATTCAATCCAGCGGCGTTCAAGATCGGTGTTGCCAGCTGCTTCAGGCTGTATTCAATGTCTGGGTCGCGCAACAAAGATGCGGCCTTGGCGGGCAGGGCAGTCAGGGTTGCGATGGCAAATAAAAGTGACAAGAAGGTGTTTCGCACAAACATTTTAACATCCCGCGACTGGTTGCTGGTCTGCAACAACGATAGAAGACAGATATGAAAGCTTCAAACAGAAGTCAGGTTGATCCGTTTATTGTGATGGATGTCATGGAAGCCGCCCGCAAAGCAGAAGCGCAGGGGCGTCATATCATCCATATGGAAGTGGGCCAGCCCGGCACACCGGCCCCAAAGACGGCCCGTTCCGCATTGGTACAGGCTTTGGACACAGACAGCATGGGGTACACGGTTGCCCTGGGCTTGCCTGCATTGCGACAGCGCATCGCACGGCTTTATGGGGATTGGTACAATCTGGATTTGGATCCAAGTCGCGTTGTGGTGACGGCGGGGTCGTCTGCTGGCTTTTTGCTCAGCTTTACTGCGCTGTTTGATCCCGGCGCGCGGGTGGGCATTGGGTGCCCGGGGTATCCATCGTACCGGCAAATTCTCAAGTCATTGTCATTGACCCCGGTCGATATTCCCACCACGGCGGCGTCGCGGTTTCAACCCACGCGCTGTGAGTTGGCGGAGGCTGATCTTGAAGGGGTTCTGATTGCGTCCCCTGCAAATCCGACGGGCACGATGCTGGGCAAGCCCGCCCTGCAAGATTTGGTCAGTTGGTCGCAAGACGCAGGGGTGTCGTTTATCAGCGACGAGATTTATCACGGCGTAGAATATGATAAAAAGGCCGTCACCGCATTGGAATTGTCCGATGATGTTTATGTCATCAATTCGTTTTCCAAGTATCATTCCATGACAGGCTGGCGGGTTGGTTGGATGGTGGTGCCCGATGATCATGTGCGTGTGATCGAACGATTGGCGCAAAACATGTTCATTTGTCCGTCCCATGCGGGGCAAGTGGCGGCGCTGGCAGCGATGGATGCCGATGCGGAACTGACTGCCAATATGGATGTGTATCGCGTCAACCGGGCGCTGATGTTGGACGGTTTGACTGATGCGGGCTTTACAGACATCGCACCGCCCGATGGCGCATTTTATGTTTATGCTGATATCAGCGGGTTCAAGACCGACAGCCGCGCCTTCGCATCCCATGTTCTCGAACATGCTGGCGTTGCCATTACGCCGGGCGTGGATTTTGACCCTGACCGTGGTAAAGATTGGATCCGCTTCAGCTATGCACGGTCCACCCAAGATATTGTCGAAGGGTTGAAGCGGTTAAAGATGTATATGCAGGAACATCACTTATGATCCGTTGGTTTTTGGTTCTGATTTTTGCAACGTTCGGCATGGCAGCCCATGCGCAGTCTTTAACGGCTGTGGGGACAGTGATCCCCAAGGGCAGCACGGTCAAAGACACCAAGGCTGGTGGCCTGCAACTGACGTTGCGCATGACCCAAAGGGTGCCGTACCGCGTGTTCACCATGTCAGAACCCAACCGCGTGGTGGTGGAATTCAAGGTGCTGGGGTTCGCCGGTTTGGAAACACTGACCTTTGATCGCAGTGACGTGGTGTCTGCGGTGCATTTTGGCGCCATTGACGCCACAACGTCACGGCTGGTGATGGAAGTGGAGGCCCCTTTGGCGGTGCGCGCCGCATCCATGGCGGGATCAACTGCCCAGGTAAGTTTGCAACTGGCCATGGTGCCCGTCAGCCAAGAAACCTTTGACGCATTTGTTCAGTGGGAAGAAACCGACAAAGCCCTGGGCTTGCAAGTCGCCCCACCCAAAGCGCGCCCCGTGGGGGATGCGCCTTGGATCATTGCGCTTGATCCGGGCCACGGTGGGATTGATCCAGGGGCCGATGGCGGGCGCAGATCTGAAGCGGATTTGATGTTGTTGTTTGCGTTTGAATTGCGCGATGCATTGCGCCGCAAAGGCGGGTTTGACGTGGTGATGACCCGCGAAATGGATGTGTTTGTGGGCCTGGAAGACCGCATGACCATTGCCCGTGAGGCAGGTGCAGATGTGTTCATCAGCTTGCACGCAGATGCGGTGGCCGAAGGATATGCCGAAGGCCTGACCACCTATGTTCTGTCTGAAGACGCCAGCACCCAAGCCGACGCCAAGCTTGCCGCACGGCACAATCGGGCTGATATTTTGGCGGGTGTGGATCTGACCGGGCAAGGGGACAGTGTGGCGGAAATTTTGTTGGATTTGGCCCGGCGCGAAACAACCCCCCGCACACAGCGGCTGTCCAAAGCGGTGGTGGATGCGGTGGTCAAAGCTGGGGGTGTCGCGAACTCAAAGCCCTTCCGTCAGGGTGATTTCGCGGTGTTGCGCAGTGCGGATATGCCATCTGTCCTGGTGGAATTGGGCTTTTTGTCGTCCCCTGCGGACCTGGCGCGGCTGAATGATCCGGTGGCGCGCAAGACGATCATTAACGGCATTGTGAACGGTTTGGTAGAATGGGCAGTTCAAGACGCTGCGGAAGCCAGGTTATTGCGTCAATGAAGCAATTGGTGGTGTTTCGTGTTTTGACGATCTGATCCACGAAGTTTATACTGCGCTGAAAGCAAATCGGAGATTTTGCACTGTGTTCAACCGTATAGTGAATGTGATCCTGGGGGCCCCAAACGCCATATTTATGGCGATCCTTCGCGTGGGCGGTGCCTTGTTTTCATTTGTGACATTGGGTGTGTTCTTGGCCGCATTCATGGTGGGCGCGATCTTCTTTATGTATTCGCAAGATTTGCCGGGCCACGAAGAATTGGCCAGCTATAAGCCAAAGACCATCAGCCGGATTTATTCCGGTGAAGGGCGCATCATTGATGAATTTGCGGAAGAACGTCGTTTGTTCACACCGGCCGAACAAATCCCGGATTTGGTGAAAGCCGCGTTTATTTCTGCGGAAGACAAGAACTTTTACACCCATTCGGGGTATGACCCCCGCGGGATTGTGTCTGCGTTTCGCGATGCGGTGGTCAGTCGTGGCGAAAATGTTCGTGGTGCGTCCACCATCACCCAACAGGTGATGAAGAACTTCCTTTTGGATGGGTCACGGCGCGCGGAACGCAAGGTCAAAGAAATCATCCTTGCCACCCGTATCGAAGACACGCTGGACAAAGACGGCATTCTTGAACTTTACTTGAATGAAATTTTCTTGGGCCAAAACGCCTATGGCGTGGCGGCAGCGTCACAGACCTATTTCAACAAAGCATTGGAAGAACTGCTGCCGGAAGAAGCGGCCTATTTGGCGGTGTTGCCCAAAGCGCCTTCGACGTATCACCCCGTGCGGCAAAAAGAACGGGCGCTGAACCGGCGGAACTTTGTTCTAAAGGAAATGCGCGAAAACGGATATCTGACCGACGCGGCCTATAACCTCGCTTTGGCCCAACCACTGCGCACCGTGCAGGGTGGGGAATATGAAAGCTTCCGGTCAGCATTGCCGCCGCGTGATTATCCCACCGATGAAATCCGCCGCCAGCTGAGCCAAGATTACGGCCAGGCGGAGTTTTTCACAGGCGGCTATACCGTGCGTGCCACCATCGACCCCAGCTTGCAAACCGTTGCCGCAAAAGCGTTGCGCAAGGGGTTGGAGAAATTTGACCGGTCTTTGGGGCTGTGGCGGGGCACAGGAAAATCCATTCCGGCCGAAGATCTGGACAACTGGCAAGACGCGCTGCGCAAGGTGGACGTGTCCCGGGACATCGTCACCAACCAGCCGTGGTATCCGGCTGTTGTTTTGAAAGTGGGCAAGAACGCGATCATCGGGATCGAAGGGTTTGACCAAGAAGCCACCATTCCCGCCAAAGACGCGCAGTGGGCCCGCAAGTTGTTCCCCGATGGCAAGCGCGGAAACCGGGCCACAACAGCAGATGATTTGTTGGACGTGGGCGATGTGGTTTTGGTGCGCAAAATGGTGCGCGACAGCGACGGCAGCTTTATTCGTTGGACATTGCGCCAGGTTCCAGAAGTGCAGGGCGGCTTTGTCGCCATGGATGTAAACACGGGCCGTGTTTTGGCGATGCAGGGCGGGTTTTCATATCAGCACTCTGTGTTTAACCGCGCCACGCAGGCGCAACGCCAACCCGGTTCATCCTTCAAGCCGTTTGTTTACGCCGCCGCATTGGACAGCGAATTTACGCCAGCCTCCATCGTTGTGGACGCACCCATTGAGATCAACACGCCCCAAGGGGTGTGGCGCCCAAAGAACGCGTCTAAGCAGTTTTACGGTCCAACGCCGGTGCGCACAGGGATCGAACAATCGCGTAACTTGATGACCATTCGTTTGGCCCAAGAAGCGGGCATGAACGTCATCGCGGGGTATGCGGAACGGTTTGGCGTGTATGATAAAATGTCCCCGGTTTTGGCGGCATCTTTGGGATCGGAAGAAACCACTTTGTATAAGATGGTGTCGGCCTATGCGATGTTCGCCAATGGCGGGGAACGTGTGCAACCCACCTTGATCGACCGGATCCAAGACCGGAACGGGAAAACTGTTTTCCAACACGATGCCCGTGATTGCATTGACTGTGGCACGCCGAACTTGAAAAGTGGGCGGCTGCCGCGCATCCGCACCAACCGTGAACGCATGATGGACCCCATCACAGCGTATCAGCTGACCTCTATGATGGAAGGGGTTGTAGAACGCGGCACAGCCAAGAAAACAGTGAAACTGCCTGTACCCATCGCTGGGAAAACAGGCACCACCAACGACGCGAAAGACGTGTGGTTTGTGGGCTTTTCCAGCAACATCGTTGCGGGCTGCTACATTGGGTATGATCGCCCGCGGTCCATGGGCAAAACTGCATCGGGCGGCGGCATGTGTGGCCCAGTGTTCAGTGACTTCATGCGCGTTGCCATCAAACGGTTTGGCGGCACAGAATTTGACGTGCCCCCAGGCGGTGTCTTCATCAAGATTGACCGATTCACAGGTCAGCGTTTGCCCGATGATGCGACAGGCGATCACGTGGTTTCTGAATATTTCCGCGAAGATGAGATTCCAGAATTTGGTATTCTTCTTGACGGTGGTTTTGCCATGGCGCGCGGGACACCGCTGTTTACGCGGGGCGGCGAAGAACCTGTAAAGCAGGTGACCACCTCTACTGGCAAAAAGGTTAAGCTGGCACCTAAGGCAACGGTTCGAACCTTATCTGCTGGTGGGCTTTATTGACGTAGCTGCGCGTGGCCCCTTGAGAACGGGGCCGCTGCCTTGTATTCCGCAGATACGTCAAAGAAAGCAAAACTATCATGCGTGCAGAAACGACAAATTCAGTGGCCGCCATCGAAAAGTCATTGGCTCTTCTGGCGCAGCGCATGGATATCGAAACCGCAGCGTATCGCCTCGAAGAATTCAACGCGATGATCGAAGACCCGGACCTGTGGAATGATCAGGATCGGGCGCAAAAGCTGATGCGGGACCGTCAGTTGCTGGTGGATGCCATGGCCACCCATGACGGTATCAAGCAGGACTTAGCGGACAATCTGGAACTGATTGAGCTGGGCGAAATGGAAGAGGATGCAGAAGTGGTGGCAGACGCCGAAGCAGCCATTTCAGCTTTGGAAAAAACCGCCGCCGCCAAAGAGTTGGAAGCCCTGTTGGACGGCGAAGCCGACAGCAACGATACATTCCTTGAAATCAACTCTGGTGCTGGTGGGACGGAAAGCTGTGACTGGGCGTCCATGTTGGCACGGATGTACGTGCGTTGGGCGGAAAAGCGCGGCTACAAAGTGGAATTGCAGTCTGAAACATCCGGCGAAGAAGCGGGCATAAAATCCGCCGCGTACAAGATTTCTGGGCACAATGCCTATGGCTGGTTAAAATCCGAAAGCGGTGTGCACCGCCTTGTGCGCATCAGCCCGTTCGATTCTGCCGCCAAACGCCACACATCGTTTTCGTCGATCTGGGTGTACCCGGTGGTGGATGACAACATCGAAATCGAAGTGAACCCAGCCGATATCCGGATTGATACGTATCGGTCTTCTGGGGCCGGTGGGCAGCACGTGAACACCACGGATTCAGCCGTGCGGATCACTCACGCCCCCACGGGCATTGTGGTGACAAGCTCAGAAAAATCCCAACACCAGAACCGCGATATCGCCATGAAGGCGCTGAAATCCCGGTTGTATCAAATGGAACTGGATCGTCGGAACGCCGATATCAACGCAGCCCATGAAGCCAAAGGTGATGCGGGGTGGGGCAACCAAATTCGGTCATATGTTCTGCAACCGTATCAAATGGTCAAAGATCTGCGTACGAATTTTGAGACATCTGACACCAAGGGCGTTCTTGATGGGGACCTGGACGGGTTGATGGCCGCGACGCTGGCGATGAATGTTTCGGGCAAATCCCGCGCGGATGCGCAAGGCGACGAATAAAAAAGCCCGCCAAAGGCGGGCCTTTCCAAACAAATTTAAACCAATTTATTCGCTGGCTTTTGCGGCTGGTTTGGCAGCTGATTTGGCAGCACCACCCGTGGCCAACGGATCATCTTTGCGCTGAACGGACCCTTCAAAGTGGGCGCCGCTTTCGATCGCGATGGTCTTGTGAATGATGTCACCTTCAACTTCCGCAGAAGATGTCAGGCGCACTTTCAAACCGCGCACGCGGCCGATGATGTGGCCATTGATCACAACGTCATCTGCAACAACTTCACCTTTAACCAGGGCGCCTTCGCCGATGGTCAGCAAATGCGCGCGAACGTCACCTTCAACGGTGCCTTCGATCTGAATGTCGCCGGTTGTTTTCAGGTTACCCTTCACAAACAAATCAGAGGACAAAACCGACGCAGGGGGCTTTACCTTTGGTGCCGTTGGTTTTTTGTCAGCTGCCGCTGCGGGTTTTGCTGCGGCCGGGGCTGCTGCTGCGGTTTTTGCGGCGTCTGTGGCCGCTGGTTCGTTAATTTTGCTTTTAGAAAACATTGTTCGCTGCCTTGATGTAGATCATGGGGTTAACTGCTTTACCGTTCACGCGGACTTCGTAGTGGAGATGAACACCGGTGGACCGTCCTGTGGTTCCCATATCACCAATCCGTTGCCCACGCGAGACCCTTTGGCCTTTCTTCACGCGAATGCGCGAAAGATGCGCATATCTCGTTTCGATACCAAATTCATGTTGGATTTTAATCAAACGACCATACCCGCTGCCCCAACCCGCAAAGGTGACGACACCGTCAGCGGTGGAGTAGATGGGGGTGCCGCGTGCCGCTGCAAAATCTGCACCGCTGTGCATGCGGCCCCAACGTGGACCGAACCCGCTGGTAAAGCGGAAATTCCCGCGAACGGGCATGGCAAATGGCGCTTTTTGCGCGGCGATGCGGTAAACGTTCAGACGGTCAAGCTGTTGAAGAATGTTGTTGGCCCGGTCCGCACTGCGGTTGTTCAGGACTGAATCTGTGGTGGTGAACCGCAAAGGGGAAAGTGCACCGCCTTGGCCAGAATAGCCGCGACGCACAGTTTTGAGCAACGAGTTGGTGTTCAAACCCGCATTGCGGAACATGCGGTCCAGCGGTTTGACGGAAATGGTCATCGCATCTTCCAATTTGCGGAAGATTTCATCGTTGCGCAGTTCCAATTGTTGAAGCTGTGCATCGATTTCGGCGTATTGTTCTTGCGCTTCGCTGGCGGCTAAATTGGCTTGGTCCCGTTCAGTGGCGGTGCCAGACAACGTGTCAGACATAAAGGCCAAGGTCATTTCCAGATCTTCCGGGGACCGTCCGGCGGCTTCACTGGACCCGCCAGACACTTCAGCCCGCAAATTGGCCACTTCCATTTGCGCTTGATCCCGTTCTTTGATGGACCTTTGCAATGTGGATTGCATAACGTCGATGCCACGTTCCAACTCGCGCCGGCTGTCTTCGCTGGCCAGCAGTTCGCTTTGCATCGAAGACACTTGCTCTAACGCTGTGGCAAACCGTTCTTGCGCCGCTGTTGCTTCTGCCGCCCGGGCATCGCGTTCGTCCGCCATGGCGTTCAAGCGTTCTTCGTAAATGCTTTGATCGCGCTTGGCTTGGTCGCGGAAATTGCCTGACCCGATGGAATCCATCAGCACAATCGCCGTCGCGACGATGGTCCAAGCAACAATCACCACGCCACCGACAATGGCTGCCAACTGAACGCCGGGGCTCAGAAAAACAAAGCGCGTGTCAGTGTCCGTACGAAGAAAAAGGCGTTTCGAAGGTAAGCGTTTTTCCAACGCTGAAGAAATCCATTGAAAAGGTGATCCAGCCACAGTTTCCCCAATTTCGTTTGTCGAGGCGAATGCCCCTATCCCACATTAGGGGACAATTAACCTAAAGCCCAACGAAGGTGCAAGAAATTATCGCGAAAAGAAGGGCTTAGAAGATCACAAGTCGGCGAATTACAGCCAAGCCGGCAGGGGCTGTTCTGTATCCGAAAGCGGCCAGTAAAAGTCAGGGGGAACACCTGCATCGGCGCGCTTTTCTTCGTTAAACGGTGCTTTAAGTGGGCTGTGAAAGTATTTTTGCACCAGACGGTGAAATTCAACCTTTGGGTCCAGGCCGTGACGTCCACACAAAAAATGAAACCATTTTGACCCGTAGGCCACGTGGGCCACTTCTTCTGAATATATCGTTTCAAGTGCCGAAACCGCCAAATCGGCTTTGGCGGACTTAAACACTTTGATCATACCGGGTGTTACATCCAAGCCCCTGGCTTCAAGAACCATGGGCACCACAGCCAAGCGCCCCATCAGATCATCTGCCGTGTCTTCGGCGGCTTGCCACATACCGGCATGGGCAGGCATTGCGCCGTAAAAACTGTCCAACTCTTCCAAGCAATCGCACATCAAGTTGAAGTGTTTGCTTTCTTC
>JAHDCP010000031.1:0-10681 GCA_020629775.1 Planktomarina sp. | reverse complement strand
GTCCGCGGCTTTGACCCAATCATCGAAAAAGCCCAGCGGCAGGTCCACATGTGAAAAACGGGCGATGATATCCCAGTGCAGATCAACGGCGTTCAGTTCGATATGGGCCACAGCGTGCAACAGTGCTGCGCGCCCAGCGGGCGTTCCAGGTTTGCGCTTGGGCACATCGCGCGGCGACAGCAGTTCAGGTTCAGATGGCCGCGCCGGGCGCAACGGGGGCGACGCGGTGCCCACGGTCACGGTCTCCCCAGAAAGTCGCGCGGCTTTCCAAGTGGCTGCGAATTCACGGGACAGGGCGGTTTTTGCTTTGCCATCGGCAGTGCGCAAAACCTGATCCGCCATTTCCGCCAGCGGCAATATTATCCGTTCAGCGATGTCACCGCCTCCAACACAGCGTCCACGTGGCCGGGGACTTTCACTTTACGCCATTCGGTCACAATGGTGCCTGTTCCATCGATCAAAAAGGTGGACCGTTCAATGCCCATATACGTTTTCCCATACATCTTCTTTTCGACCCAAGTGCCAAAAGATTCGCAAACTTCACCTTCTGCATCGCTGACCAAGACAACATTTAGATCGTACTTGGTTTTGAATTTCTCATGCTTTTTCACAGTATCTTTGGAAATACCTACGACCATGGTGTTCTGCGCTTCGAACTGATCGGCCAATGCCGTAAACTCCAGCGCTTCTTTGGTGCACCCGGGCGTGTCGTCCTTGGGGTAAAAATACAGCACTACATTCTTGGGGCGTTGGGCTGACAAAGTGAAGCTTTCACCAAAGGCATCGGGAAGCGTGAAATCAGGCGCGATGGAGGAGGGGTTTGCCACGGGCGTTCCTTTCTATATTCTGCGTGCCAAAAGCTAGGACGCGTGGTACGCGCAACAAGCATGACAGACACCGAAATATCGAGCAATACACCGGTGCCCCCAAAGAAAAGGCGCAAGTCTTGGGCAAAAACCCTGCTGGGCGGGGTTGTTTATTTGTGCGTCGGGCTGTGTGTGTTTCTCGGTGTGGCTGTTATCGCCCTGCAAGATCAAACCATCAAAGCTCCAGATTCGCAGCGTGATCGGCTTGCGGCCCTTGTAAATGATGCCATTGCCCCGGCAACGGCCCATATTGGCGACATAGAATTTGGCCTGTTTGATGGATTATCCGCCAAAGCCCAATTGCGCGATGTGTTGATCCGCGGGGAAGGCGGTCAATCGCTGGCGTTTTTCGCCGCTGTCGAAACGGAATTTTCACTGTCTGCTTTGATCAGCCAGGACGTTGGCCCCCGCCAATTGAATATTCGGGGCGTGAAAGGGCATGTCGCGCGGGATGCCAATGGCGTTTGGGACATCGGATTTGACGTTGCCCAAGACCAAGCCAGCAGTTTTTCGGTGTCACAAAGCGTTGAATTCGCCAACAGTATTTCAAAGTTGCCACGCATGGGGCGTTTGAAAAAACTGTCCGTTACAGATGCCACCATCGCGTTCGCAGATGGTGTGAACGTCGAAAACCATATTTTCGAAAATGGGGCCTTTGATCTGGAACTGGACGGTCAAACCAATATTCAAGGCAAGCTTCGCTGGGCGTTGCCGGATGATATTCCTGCAGATGTGATCATTGGTTACCGTGCAGAAGGCCCCCAAGACGCCGCATTTTCCATTGGTGTTTCGGACGTTCCTGCAACGCATCTTTGGCGTGAATTTTCAATGGCCGAAACGGTTGGCGTTTTGGCGGGGCTGGTGGATGCCAATTTGTCTGGAACCATTGTCGAAGGTGAAGTGTCGCAAGCGGACGCTGTTTTTACCGGTACGGACCTGTTGTTTGCCAAACAAGTGGGGGACATGCTGGGGAAAACAGCTGCCAAAATTTACGCCAAGATCACGCCCAAACAAAAGCGCATGATGTTGGAAAGCGTGGAAATCACGTCCCCCAATTTGCAAATTTCTGCGTCCGGCCATGTTTTGGGGGGCGAACGCCTGGTGGCCCAGATCACCCAGGCAGATGTGCAATTGGCGGAAGGGCACACGCTTGGTGCGGATGTCGTGCCCAAAGTCACCCTATCTGGGGATCTGATGTTTGAACCCAAGACCCGAAGGCTGACAGTGGGGCAAGCCACCGTGCAAACGGGCGCGGTCAGCGCAGATGTGCGGTCGAAATTAGAGTTCAAAGACGGCGTGCCAATTGGCACCGGTCATTTGCGCAGTGCCAAAGTGGGCATCCGCGACATCGTCAACATTTGGCCTGCAACGTTGAAACCCAAGCTGCACAGCTGGTTCGCCAGCAATGCCAAGGCTGGCGATATCAGTGATCTGTCCGTGTCAGTCCGGTTTGGTGAAGATGGTCGTGTCACCCCTTACGCGTCATTCGGGTTTTCGGATGCCCAGGTTCGTTTTATGCGCCACATGCCCGATTTGGTGAACGCCCAAGGATATGGCACTTGGGAAAACAACCGCCTGGCACTGATTTTGGAACAAGCGCGCGTGCCCGCCGATGTGGGGCCAAACGTGGCCATTGGGGAAAGCTTGATGGTGGTGGAAGACACCAGCCTGCGCCCCGCCACAGGAAATTTCACCGTGCGCGGCAGCGGCCAGATCGCATCTGTTTTGTCCTTGTTGGACAGAAAGCCCTTGCAAATCATGACCAAAGCAGACCGTCCGGTGAATTTGGCCAGTGGTGATTTGTCTTTCGAAGCCCGTATAACCACCGCGCTGCGCAAAGGTGTGCCCCCTGATCAGATAAAATCGAACGTGGTGGCAACCGCGCGCAACGTTTCATCCACCAAGATTATCCCCGGTCGGGAATTGCGAGCAAAGTCCATCGAAATTCGCGCAAAGAACGGCGATGTGGAAATTGGTGGCAACGCGTCTTTGGATGGCGTTGCGTTGGCAGGAACTTGGACAAAAAAGGCTGGGTCCAAAACCAGTGCTGTCGCCGCGAAAATTCCGTTGTCGCAAAACGCACTGCGCACGTTTGGGATCAACCTGCCCAAAGGCACGCTGACTGGTCAGGGGCGCGGGACGTTGGCTTTGACGTTGGCGAAAAACACTGCGCCAAAATTCACTTTGACGTCCGATTTGTCTGGGCTGGGTGTGAAAATTCCGTCAGTCGGGTGGCGCAAAAGTGCCAACCGGTCGGGAAAGCTTTCCCTCACCGGGGCGCTTGGCCAAACCCCCAGCGTGGACAAATTTTCGTTTTCGGCTTCTGGCCTTAAAGCTGCGGGTTCCCTCACGTTGGTGGGAAATGGCAAGCTGCAAGAGGCGCGGTTTTCCCAGCTTCAAGTGGGGGATTGGTTGAACACCAAGGCGCGTATGAAGTGGCCCAGTGGCAAAGGGTTGCCGGCCATCACCTTGGACGGCGGCACATTGGATATGTCGCGGATGCCAAAGTTGGGGTCAGGTGGGGGCAGCGGTTCGGCCATTGCAGCGAACCTTGATCGTTTGCGCATCACCGACAAATTGACGCTTCGCAATGCCGCTGTCAGTTTGCCAGCAAGCCGGGCCAAGGCAGGGAAATTTAGCGGCCGGGTGAACGGTGGGGCCAGAATCCAAGGGGTGTTGAACCGCACAAATTCAGGCACTGCCATCACCGTGCGCAGCAACAACGCTGGCGCGGCGTTACGCGATGCAGGCTTGCTGGACCGCGCCGATGAAGGCAGCCTGCTTTTGCAATTGAACACGACACCGGGCGGTTTTTCCGGGTCTGCGCGCATCCAAAACATCCGTGTCACCCGTGCCCCGGCCATCGCCAGCTTGATCAGCGCCATCAGTGTTGTTGGGTTGTTGGAACAAATGGATGGTAAGGGGTTGTTGTTCACCGATGTGCACAGCGATTTCCATATAAAGGACGGTTTGTTGACGGTGCAAAAAGCCAGCGCCATCGGGCCGTCGCTGGGGGTGTCTGTGGATGGGTTTATCAACACGCGAAAAGGGGCCTTGGACATGCAAGGGGTTCTTTCGCCGTTTTATCTTGTGAATGGCTTGGGTGCGATTTTCACCCGCCGTGGCGAAGGGTTGATCGGGTTTAATTTTAATTTGCGCGGGTCCGCCAAATCACCCTCCGTTTCTGTAAACCCATTGTCGGTGTTTACGCCTGGCATGTTCCGAGAAATATTTAGGCGCGCCCCACCAGAGCCCAGCCAATGAACCTTTCTGATTTTGATTTTGAATTGCCAGACGATTTAATCGCCTTGCGCCCCGCAAAGCCGCGCCGTTCGTCGCGGATGTTGGTGGTAACGCCGGATGGTCATCAAGATCATCAATTCGCGGATATCGTGGATATATTGCAGCCCGGTGATCGTTTGGTGCTGAACGACACCAAGGTGATCCCTGCCAGAATAAAAGGGCAGCGGTACCGCCAAACCGGGCAGGGATTGGTGTCTGCCAAGGTTGAAGTCACACTGTTGGCCTGCGTGGGCGGGGCGAATTGGCAGGCAATGGTAAAGCCCATGCGCAAGATCAACGTCGGTGAAACCATTGAATTTTCGGACAGCTTTCGGGGCGTTTGCCTGGAAAAATCCGGCAGGGAAGCTGTGATTGAATTGCAAACTGACGATGTTTCGGTGGATGCCGCCTTGCAGGCGTTCGGGCAGATGCCCTTGCCCCCATACATCGAAGCAAAGCGCCCGTCTGATGCGCAAGACAACGATGATTATCAAACGGTATGGGCCAAAAATACTGGGGCTGTGGCGGCCCCCACGGCGTCTTTGCATTTTGATAACGTGGTTTTGGATGCCCTGGACGCCAAGGGCGTTTCACTGAGTTTTGTAACTTTGCACGTGGGCGCCGGAACGTTTCTGCCCGTTCATGTGGAAGACGTGACCACCCATAAAATGCATTCTGAATGGGGTGAAGTCTCTGCGCAGGCGGCCCAGGAAATTGCAAAGACCCAAGCGTCCGGCGGCCGCGTCATTGCTGTGGGCACCACGGCGTTGCGGTTGATCGAAACCGCGTCCCGATCTGGCCAGATCGAACCCTGGCAGGGGGATACCGATATCTTCATTTATCCCGGTTTCACATTTCACGTGACCGATGGGTTGATCACGAATTTTCATTTGCCTAAGTCCACTTTGTTGATGCTTGTTTCCGCGCTTATGGGGAAAACGACCATGGACGCCGCCTATCGACATGCAATTGCTCAAAAATACCGCTTCTTTAGTTATGGCGATGCATCTTTGCTGTTGCCTTAGGGGCCTTATTGCTTTCACAGGGCCGCACAAACTTATCGGGAGATCCGGCCAATGATCGATGTGTTCCGCAGCTCTTGGGCTTTGTTGATTGGAATGATGTTGCTGATGATTGGCAACGGCTTACAGGGCACGCTTTTGGGGGTGCGCGGCGATATCGAAGGCTTTTCCACCTTTGAAATGTCCCTTGTGATGTCTGGGTATTTTGCAGGTTTTTTAGGTGGGTCGAAATACACGCCCGAACTGATCCGGCGTGTGGGCCATGTGCGGGTGTTTGCCGCCCTGGCGTCCTTCATCTCTGCTGTTTTGATCCTCTATCCTGTGGTGACCCACCCCATTGGCTGGACCGTGGGGCGCGTGATCATCGGATTTTGCTTTTCTGGTGTGTATGTCACAGCCGAAAGCTGGCTGAACAACGCCGCCACAAACGAAACGCGCGGGCAATCGCTGTCTTTGTATTTGATCGTTCAAATGGCTGGCATCGTGACGGCCCAGGGTATTTTGGTGCTGGGGGATCCTTCGGGGTATTTCTTGTTTGTGATCGCGTCGGTGGTGGTGTCCATTTCCTTCGCGCCGATTTTGCTGTCCATTTCGCCCACACCGGCGTTTGAAACGGCAAAACCCATGAATCTGGTGGAATTGTACCGTGCATCGCCGTTGGGCTGCATCGGAATCTTTTTGCTGGGCGGGGTCTTTGCCGCGCAATTCGGCATGGCCGCGGTTTACGCCACACAAGTGGGGCTGACGATTGGGCAGATTTCGATATTTGTCTCTTCGATATACATCGGCGCTTTGGTGCTGCAATTCCCCATCGGATACTTTTCAGACCGCATGGATCGCCGTTTGCTGATCATCGCGGCATCGCTTTTGGGCGGGGGGGCGGCTGCGGCGGCCTATGCGTTTGGCACAAGTTTTGAAATGCTGTTGGTGTTGGGGTTCATCATTGGTGGAACATCCAACCCGCTGTATTCCCTGCTGCTGGCTTACACCAACGATTATCTCGACAATGATGACATGGCGGCCGCATCGGGCGGTTTGATTTTTATCAACGGAGTGGGGGCCATTGCTGGACCCATCGCCATCGGGTGGTTCATGTCGCAACTCGGACCACAAGGATTTTTCCTGTTCATTGCGATCTTGATGTTGAGCATCGGTGCATACGCGCTGTACCGGACCACACAGCGTGCGGTTCAAGTGGAGGACGCAGGCAACTACGCTGCTGTTTCCCCTGGTATGAGTGCGATTTTCGCGGAAGTTGCCACCGAAGTGTATGCCGAACTACCTGACGATGAAACAATTGAAACAAATTAGATAGAAAATCTTTGCAAATCGTTCGTGCCCGATTATAGCTTACGTAAGGGGAGCGAGGGAGTATTAAGATGGCTGATCCGAATTCAGTTGTGTCGTTCTGGCTTGATGAAGTTGGCCCCGACGGTTGGTATGCAGGCGGTGAAGCGCTGGATGCTTTGGTGCGCGACCGGTTTGAAACGCTTTGGTGGGACACATTGCGCGGCGCGAATGCGCTTTGGCAGACGTATCCTACTGGGCAATTGGCATATCTTATTTTGATGGATCAGATGCCGCGCAATATGTTCCGCGGCACACCAACGGCCTTTGCATCCGATCGCACGGCGTTGGCCTCCGCAAAGCAGGCCATCAAAATGGATTGGGACATGCGGATTGATGAACCCGCCCGTCAGTTCTTTTATCTTCCCCTGATGCACTCCGAAAGTTTGACGGATCAAGACCGCGCGGTGCGCCTGTTTAAGGCGCGTATGCCGCTGACAGGGGAAACACACCTGGTGCACGCCAAAGCCCACAGGGAAGAAATCCGTCTGTTTGGACGGTTCCCGGGGCGCAATCCGGCATTGGGGCGCAAGTCCACCACCGCTGAAATGGCATATCAACAAACAGGCGGTTACCAGGGGTTGTTGGGCGCGCAAGCCTGATTTCTTTTGGACCTTTGAATTTAAAGGGCGTTGTCAAAAGGCAGCGCCCTTAATGCATTGTAATTCCCCAAACCCTGATATAGTTTAGCGTTAAACTACTTTTTGGAAGGTCAGGCCATGGCGGATGCGAACTACGATGTTTTGGTAATCGGTGCCGGACCCGGCGGATATGTGGCCGCCATTCGGGCCGCACAGTTGGGCCTGAATGTCGCCATCGTGGAACGTGAACACATGGGCGGCATCTGTTTGAATTGGGGCTGCATTCCCACCAAGGCGATGTTGCGGTCCTCTGAAGTGTTTCACTTGATGCACCGGGCTGAAGAATTTGGTCTGAGCGTCAAAGACCCGTCCTATGATTTGGACGCGGTGGTGAAACGGTCCCGCGGCGTGGCGAAACAGCTCAATTCTGGCGTCGGCCATCTTTTGAAGAAGAACAAAGTCACAGCCATCATGGGAACCGCCACCCTGCAGGGCAAAGATAAAGTTTCTGTAAAAACCAAGGACGGCACCCAAACACTGCAGGCCAAAAATATCATTTTGGCCACTGGTGCGCGCGCCCGTGAATTGCCCGGGTTGGAAGCAGACGGTGAAAATGTTTGGACCTATAAGCACGCGCTGACCCCGAAGCGGATGCCCAAGAAGCTTTTGGTTATTGGGTCTGGCGCCATCGGCATCGAATTCGCCAGCTTTTACAACACCTTGGGCGCGGAAACGACCGTGGTGGAAGTCATGGATCGGATCTTGCCTGTGGAAGACGAAGAAATTGCCGTTTTCGCGCGCAAGTCCTTTGAAAAGCAGGGCATGCGGATCATGGAAAAAGCCATGGTCAAAAAACTGGATCGCGCCAAAGACAAAGTGACTGCCCACATCGAACAGGGGGGCAAAACGGTCAAAGAAGATTTTGACACCGTGATTTCCGCCGTGGGGATCGTGGGCAATGTTGAAGGCTTGGGCTTGGAAGACCAAGGCATCAAAGTAGACCGCACCCACGTGATTACCGATGAATATTGCCACACCGGCGTTGGAAATATCTATGCCATCGGTGATTTGGCTGGGGCACCTTGGTTGGCCCACAAAGCCAGCCACGAAGGGGTGATGGTGGCGGAAAAGATCGCAGGCCAAAAGCCCCATCCTGTGAAACCTGAAAGCATTGCAGGGTGCACATATTGCCACCCACAGATTGCCAGCGTTGGCCTGACCGAAGCCAAGGCAAAGGAACAGGGGCTGAACATCAAGGTGGGCCGTTTCCCGTTCATCGGCAACGGCAAAGCCATCGCTTTGGGGGAACCCGAAGGCATGGTCAAAACCATTTTCGACGCCAAAACCGGTGAACTTCTGGGCGCACACATGGTGGGCGCAGAGGTGACCGAGCTGATCCAAGGATATGTGGTGGGACGCCAGTTGGAAACTACTGAAGAAGATTTGATGCAAACTGTCTTCCCGCACCCCACACTGTCAGAAATGATGCATGAATCTGTTCTTGACGCATACGGTCGGGCCATTCACTTCTAGGGGGATGTCACGAAGGACAAACCCATGACCAAACTCGTTATCCTGATCCCCACGGGGGGGCGGGTACATACGCAATTCATGTCTTGCATGATTGGGTTGACCCAAGCCTTGTCCAAAAAGGGAATTGCGTTTTCGGTCAAGACCTATGAATTTTCTGACCTGGTCATGTCGCGGAATTATCTGGTCAGTTATTTCCTCAGCCAAGAACAGTTCACCCATGCGCTGTTGTTGGACAGTGACTTGGAATTCCGCCCCCAGCAGGTATTTCGGCTGTTGGATTTTGGTGAAGATTTTGTTGCTGCGGCATACCCCGATCGCCGGATCACCGGCCCGGTGCTGCGCGATGCCATGGAAAACGCCAAAGACGAAGATCTAGAAAGCCAACGGTCAGTGGGCAAGCTGTTGGCCCGGTATATGCGGTACATCACCACCACCAATTTGGGCAGCGAACAGAAATTCAAGCGCATTAAACGTGATGGGTTTCACACCGTTGCGTCGGTGGGGACCGGGTTCATGTTGATCACCCGCAACGTTGTGGAACGCATTGTCGAAGAAGGCCAAGCCCATCCTTTGCCACGCACGGGCCGGCTGAACATTTATCAAGATGCGCCGCGATTTGCGGATTTCTTTTCCCATCATATGACCACGGCCAAAGACGCGTTTTACGGTGAAGACCAAAGTTTTTGCCGCCGTTGGATTCTGGGCTGCGGCGGGCAAATCTGGGTGGATCGACAATCAAGTGTCAGCCACATCGGTGAATTTTCGTATCACGGGGATTTTGCCGCCCATCTGGAGGCAAAAGGCGACTGATCGCCTTCACGTTCCTTTTTCGTTCTCATTTTTCCATTGGCCCCGCACCCGAGTGAGGCTATGTCTTGGGTAAGACACTTGGGGTGAGACATGGCAGAGCTGAAATCAATCGAAGTGCGCGGCGCGCGCGAACACAACCTCAAGAACATTGACGTTGATATCCCCCGGGATCAGCTGGTGGTGATCACTGGGCTTTCAGGTTCTGGGAAATCATCCCTGGCGTTCGATACCATCTATGCCGAAGGGCAACGGCGGTATGTGGAATCATTGTCCGCCTATGCCCGGCAATTCTTGGACATGATGGAAAAGCCGGACGTGGATCACATCAGCGGCTTAAGCCCGGCCATTTCCATCGAACAGAAAACCACTTCTAAAAACCCACGGTCCACCGTTGGGACGGTCACGGAAATTTACGACTATATGCGGCTGTTGTTCGCCCGCGTTGGGACACCGTATTCCCCCACCACCGGCCTTCCGATTGAAGCGCAGCAAGTCCAAGACATGGTGGATCGGGTGATGGCCATGGAAGACGGCACCCGCGGGTATTTGCTGGCGCCCATCGTGCGGGACCGCAAAGGCGAATACAAAAAGGAATTCCTGGAACTGCGTAAGCAAGGGTTTCAGCGGGTCAAAGTGGACGGTGAATTTTACGACCTCGACACGCCACCGACTTTGGACAAGAAGTTCCGCCACGACATTGATGTGGTGGTGGACCGGATCGTGGTGCGCGAAGGCGTGGAAACCCGCCTTGCGGACAGTTTCCGCACCGCGTTGGATCTGGCCGACGGCATTACCATTCTGGAAACAGCCCCCAAAGAAGGGGACCCGGAACGCATTACATTCAGCGAAAACTTTGCCTGTCCGGAATCTGGTTTCACCATTCCTGAGATTGAGCCGCGCTTGTTTTCCTTTAACGCTCCATTTGGGGCGTGCCCACATTGTGACGGGTTGGGGGTAGAACTGTTTTTCGACGAACGCCTTGTTGTGCCCGACCAGACCCTAAAGATTGCAGACGGCGCTTTGGCCCCCTGGCGCAAAGGCAAATCCCCGTATTTCCTGCAGACAATTGAAGCGCTGGCCAAACATTACGAGTTCAATAAATCCACGAAGTGGAAAGACTTGCCCGCCTTTGTTCAACAAGTTTTCTTGTACGGTTCTGGCGAAGAAGAAATCATGTTTCGCTACGACGAAGGCGGGCGCGTGTACCAGGTGACCCGCACCTTCGAAGGCGTGATCCCCA
>JAHDCP010000135.1:1172-4165 GCA_020629775.1 Planktomarina sp. | reverse complement strand
CTGGCAAGATCGGGGTAAACAAGGATGTCGCCACTTTCGCACTGCAACCGTGAAAGGTACTGGAATTCGTTTTATGACGAAATTACCCGCAAGGCATCAATGATCTTTAGCTGTTCTTCAAATTGAAAACCGGAGAAGGAAACATTCGGCGATACCGCAGGGGCGATTGAAATGGCCGGGTTTGCCCTTAAACCTTCGACGCGTTCAAGCGGCACAAGTTGGGCATGGGATTGGCACGCCATCGCGCCAAAAAATCCAATGCTGGCGACAGTGCGCCATAATAATCTGTTCATTATAAAGTCCTTTAATAAAATGCGCCTCCCACAGGACAAAAAATCCTGAGCCAATGAATTGTGCGGAATAAAAACCTGTGAACTCGAAAACGAGCAAAATACTTTGAGATAGAAACGACCGGGCGTAATTGCCCGGCGAAGGAAATGTTACAACCCTAAGGTTAAAACGCAAGCCGTTATTTTACATAACAACGATTACGCCCCTAAACCCATTTCGCCAATGGCGGCAGGCTCATCAACACTGCGTTGGCGTCGTGGCCTGTTTCCAGGCCGAACTTCGTGCCACGGTCGTAGACCAGGTTATATTCGGCATACAAACCCCGGTGCACCAATTGGGCGTGGCGTTCATCGTCGCCCCAGTCTAGGCCAATGCGTTTTTCCACCAAGGGCACATAGGCAGGCAAAAATGCCCGGCCGATATCTTGGGTCAGGGCAAAATCTGCTTCCCAATCGCCAGTGTTGCGATCGTCCATGAAAATGCCGCCCACACCCCGGGCGCGGCCCCGGTGGGGCACGTAAAAATATTCGTCCGCCCAAGCTTTTAACTTTGGGTACAAATCCGTGTCATGGGGGTCCAGGTGGGCGCGTTGGGTGTCATGGAAATGGGCGGTGTCTTCATCATATTCCAAGCAAGGGTTCAAATCGGACCCGCCGCCAAACCACCACGCCCCGGGCGTCCAAAACATGCGCGTGTTCATATGAACGGCTGGCGCATGGGGGTTTTGCATATGCGCCACCAGCGATATGCCCGATGCCCAAAACCGTGGATCATCGGCCATGCCAGGCACACCGCGCGCGGCCATGGCTTTTTGGGCGCGTTCGCCCAATGTGCCATATACCTCTGACACGTTCACGCCCACTTTTTCAAAGACACAACCGTCGCGCATCACGCTCATCAATCCGCCGCCCGCATCGCTGCCGTCATCGGCGTGGCGTTTCGTTTCTGACAGGTCAAACGTTCCAACAGATTGACCCGTGGTCGCTGCGTGCGATGCCTCCACCCTTTCGAACGCGGCAACAATGTTGTCCCGCAATTCGCGGAACCACGCGGCCGCGCGGGTTTTTTCTGTGTCCATGGCGTTTGGTGTGTCCAGCATGCGCTTTATCCTGCGTTCGCCAGGGCCGCTGCGGGCCGTCTGCGCACAGCATCAATCATGGTATGCACATTTTCCGGATCCGCATCCGGTGTAATGCCGTGGCCCAAGTTAAAGATATGGGGGCCACCAGAAAGCGCCGTGCAAATATCATCCACGTCTTGCACCAAGTTGGCCCCGCCCGTCACCATGTGACCGGGGTCCAAATTGCCCTGCACGCACACATGGGGCTGCAACGCACGCGCAGCCCAAGCCACATCCGCATCTTGGCCCAGGGCCAAACAGGACACGCCTTCAGTTTTGGCAAACGCTTCATAGCCCGCCTGGCTGCCGCCCCGGGGGAAACAAATCATCGGCACTTTGCCGCACGCCTTGTGCACACGGCCAATGATTTCCTCTGCCGGTTGGCGGGAATATTTTTCAAACGCCGCATCGTCCAAGGACCCTGCCCAACTGTCGAAAATCTTCAACACCTCAGCGCCGGCTTTCACTTGAGCGATCAAATATTCGGCGGTGGCATCCACGATCCGTTCCATCAAACCATCGAACACGGCCACATCATTTTGCATCAACGCATGGGCCGGTCCTTGGTCTGGGGTTCCCTGCCCGGCGATCATGTATGTGGCCACGGTCCACGGCGCCCCGGCAAATCCAATCAACGTGGTCTCTTCGGGCAACGCCTTGGACAAGCGCGACACGGTTTCATAAATCGGGTTCAACGTGTCGTGGATGTCAGACAACGGCCCCAACTTATCCAAATCTGCTTGGCTGGTGATGGTGGACAGCCGCGGGCCTTCGCCGGTGACAAACCATAAATCCGCGCCAAGGGCCTGGGGCACCAACAAGATGTCTGCAAACAAGATGGCGGCATCGAACCCATAACGGCGGATGGGTTGCAAGGTCACTTCGGTGGCCAGTTCAGGATTATAACACAGGGACAGAAAGTCCCCCGCTTGCGCACGGGTGGCTTTGTATTCTGGCAAATACCGCCCCGCCTGCCGCATCATCCAAATCGGAGGGGTCGGCAAAACCTCCCCTGCCAGGCTGCGCAGAATTGTCTTATCCGCCATATTCCCCTCCGGTTTTGACTGTGCCGATTTTAGTATCGGACTCACCCAAAACTATGTAATTATTTCCTGACAGTTGCAATTGGCTTTTCGGCCTGACACACATTCGCAGCACTGGAAGAAAGGGATGGTTTCGTGACCACAGGACAGATTTTCAAAATCGGCACACGCGGGTCCCCCTTGGCGTTGGCCCAAGCCCACGAAACCCGCGCCCGCCTTATGGCCGCCCATGACATGCCTGAAAACGCCTTTGAAATCGTGGTGATCAAAACCACAGGCGACATCGTGCTGGACCGCCCGTTAAGTGAAATCGGCGGCAAGGGCCTGTTCACAAAAGAGATTGAAGACGCCCTGCTGAACGGCACCATCGACTGCGCCGTGCATTCCATGAAGGACATGCCCGTCCTGCAACCTGGCGGTTTGATTGTTGACTGTTACCTGCCCCGCGAAGACCCGCGCGATGCGTTCTTATCCCTGAAGGGTGGCGGCTTGGCAGATTTGGCCCCGGGCACCGTTGTGGGCACATCCAGCCTGCGCCG